>NZ_JAAGPS010000310.1:0-1027 GCF_017105025.1 Paraburkholderia sp. Ac-20336
CGAATGGCTGCTCGATACGCACGACTTCGAGGGCATCGAGCAGCGCTGGCCGGTCGCCCTGCATTGCGATGCGGTGGTCCATCTCGCCGCGCGCGTGCATGTGATGAACGAGACCGTGGTCGATCCGCTCGCGGTCTATCGTGCGACCAACGTCGAAGGCTCGCTGCGCGTCGCGGCCGCGGCGCGGCGCGCGGGCGCGCGGCGCTTCGTGTTCGTGAGCAGCGTCAAGGCGATCGGGGAAGCCAGTCCGGGCCGGCCGCTCGGCGAAACGGACGAGGCCGCGCCATCCGACCCGTACGGCATCTCGAAACTGGAAGCCGAGCGCGCGCTCGTCGACTATGGCCGCGCCTCGGGGCTCGAGATCGTGATCGTGCGGCCGCCGCTCGTCTACGGACCGGGCGTGCGCGCGAACTTCCTGCAACTGATGAACGCGCTCGCCAAAGGCATTCCGCTGCCGCTCGGCGCGATCACCGCGCGCCGCAGCCTCGTGTTCGTCGACAACCTCGCGGACGCGCTCGTGCACTGCGTGACCGATCCGCGCGCGGCCGGCGAGACCTTCCACGTGACCGACGGGCGCGACCTCAGCGTGCCGGAACTCGCGCGCGCGCTCGCGACGCCGCTGCATGCGCCCGCGCGGCTCGTGCCGGTGCCGGCGGGCGTGCTGCGCCTCGCGGGCCGCATGACCGGACGCTCGGCGCAGATCGACCGGCTGATCGGCGAATTGCGCCTCGACAGCTCGCATATCCGCGAGCGTCTGAACTGGTATCCGCCGCATACGGTCGAGCATGGGCTGCTCGAGACCGCCGCGTGGTATCGCTCCACGCACTGAGCGCGCCTCGCATTCGCACCGAGCCCGCGCCGAACTCATTCACTATCGATGCCGACCGCTTCACACTTCGTTTCTGCTCTCGTCCCGCTGCTGCCCTGGGGCCTCGCCGCGTTCGGCGCCTGCGCCGCGATCCTCTGGGCGCTGCTGCGCACCGGCTTCGCGTGGCGGCTCGCCACCGACATCCCCAACGACCGCTCG
>NZ_JAAGPS010000311.1:0-1003 GCF_017105025.1 Paraburkholderia sp. Ac-20336
GCCGCGCTTTGCAGCGCGCGCTGATCGAGCGCCTGTCTGAGCGTGCGCTCGCTGCGCCGCGCCGCCGCCACGCGCGCCAGCACGAGGCCCGCGAGCAGCAGCATGGCGAAGGCGGCGAAAGCCAGCGCGAGAACGGCAAGGTGTCGGGCTTGCATGGTCAGTCCTTCAGGCTCGCAAGCCGGTAAAGCAGATACGCGCCGACCAGCTGCAACGCGAACGCGAGATAGACGAGCTGCCGTCCGAACGGGTCGAACCACATCGACGCGAAATACTTCGGATTGGACATGATCAGGAAACCGCCGATGCCGATCGGCAGCATCGCGAGCACCCACGAGGACAGCCGCGTTTCCGAGGACATCGCGACGAGTTCGCGCTCGGCCTGTTCGAGATCGCGCATGAACGAGGACATGCGATCGAGCATCACGTCGGCACGGCCGCCGTACTTGACCGACAGACGCAGCACCGCGCCGACCAGTTCGAGTTCGCGCACGCCGTAGATCACCGCGACCTGCGAGAGCGCGCGATCGATCTCGATGCCGGTACGCAGCATCCGCGAGACATAGTCGAGACATTCGCGCAGCGGCGCCTCGGTGTTTTGCAGCGCGGCCTGGAATGCGGCGGGCACGCTGTTGCCGAGCGTGATGAGCCGCACGATGCCGTCGAGAAAGAGCGGCAGCTGCCGCACGATCAGCTGGCGACGCTTGTTCGCGCGCATCGACAGCAGGAAATAGAAGAACATCGCGCACACGACGAGCGCGGCGCACACCGCGAGCAGGCCGCCGACGATGGCCGCCCAACCGCACAGCAGCAACACGAGCACGCAGCAGATCGCGAGCGGCACTTTGGCATCGGCGAGGCCGGCGCGCGTGAGCGCGTATTGCACGACGAAACGCACGCGCGCGCGCTGATACTGCCAGTGCGCCCGCCAGTCCGCGTTGGCGGGCGGCGCCTGCGGCGCGATCAGCGTCGCCTGGGTACGCGCGGCCGCCGTACGCGCTGCCGC
>NZ_JAAGPS010000312.1:0-904 GCF_017105025.1 Paraburkholderia sp. Ac-20336
TGCGGCGCCTGCCCGGGTTGTGTGCCGCGGCCGCGCTTGACGATGCCCGACAGCGCGCGCGCATGGAGCTTCGCCGTCGAAGGCAGGGTGTCGACGACCACGGTTTTCGGCCGCGCGCCGTCTCCCGGCGCGGACGCGGCATGACGGTTCCCGAACGGATCATCCGGCTCGCGCATGCTCATGCTCCAGGGTTCATGCTGCGTAGTCCCATTCCGTGCGCCACTTTCACGCTCCGATCAGGCTCTGGCCGCAGACGCGCACGACCTGGCCCGTCACGCCCGCCGAGCCCGGATGCGCGAGCCACGCGATGGTCTGCGCGACGTCGACGGGCTGGCCGCCCTGGCTCATCGAGTTCATGCGGCGGCCGGCCTCGCGGATCGCGAGCGGAATTTTCGCGGTCATCTGCGTTTCGATAAAGCCGGGCGCGACCGCGTTGATCGTGATGCCGCGTGCGCGTAGCGGCGCCGCCATGCTGGCGACGCGGCCGATCACGCCGGCCTTCGAGGTCGCGTAATTGGTCTGGCCGAGATTGCCGGCGATGCCGTTGATCGACGACACCGCGATAATGCGCCCGCCGTCGCGCAGGATGCCGCCTGCGAGCAGCGCGTCGTCGATGCGCTCCTGCGCGCTCAGGTTGATGTCGATCACGCTCTGCCATGCGGCTTCGGTCATCTTCGCGAGGGTCTTGTCCTTGGTGATGCCGGCGTTGTGCACGACGATGTCGACGCCTTGCTCGTCGAGCGCGGCGGCGAGCTGGGCGGGCGCTTCGGGCGCGCCGATGTCGAACGTCAGTGCGGTGCCGTTGAGCGGGCGCAGCGTCGCGTCGAGCGCGTCGCGCGCGGACGGCATGTCGAGGCCGATCACGTGCGCGCCTTCGGCCGCGAGCACGCTCGCGCTGGCCGCG
>NZ_JAAGPS010000313.1:0-853 GCF_017105025.1 Paraburkholderia sp. Ac-20336
GCGCCAGGCGTCGGCGGGAACCGGCGGCACTGGATAGCCGTGCGGATTGATCCCCGTCGACAGATCGAGCCATTGCGCGTACGGCCGGCCGTAGCGCGCGGCCGCTTCGTGCAGGTTGCCGCCGTGCGCGATCGGGCCCGCGGGCATGCTCGGGCCGGCGGGCATCGGCTCGGCGCTGGGCCGATTCTCGCGCGGGTCGATGGCCTTAACCATGAAACGGCACGCTCAGCAAAGCCAGCACGATCAGCACGGCCAGCCACAGAATGATCGTGCGCTCGACCAGCATCAGCGCGGCGCTCACATGGCGCGCTTCGGCGGGATGCCCGAAGCCGAGCGTCGGGCGCTGTTCGAGCGCACCGTGATACACCGCCGCTCCGCCGATCAGCACGTTCAGGCTGCCCGCGCCGGACGCCATCACCGGGCCCGCGTTCGGGCTATCCCAGCGCGGCGCCTGCTCGCGCCAGCAGCGCCATGCGCTCAGCGTGTCGCCGAGCAGCGCGTAGCTCGTGGCGGTCAGGCGCGCGGGAATCCAGTTCAGCACGTCGTCGATGCGCGCCGCGGCCCAGCCGAAGCGCAGATAGCGCGGCGTGCGATAGCCCCACATCGCGTCGAGCGTATTGGCAAGGCGAAAGCCGAGCGCGCCCGGCCCGCCCGCGATCGCGAACCAGAACAGCGCGCCGAAGATCGCGTCGTTGCCGTTTTCGAGCGCCGACTCGACGGCGGCGCGCGAGAGCGCGGCTTCGTCGGATTGCGTGGTGTCGCGCGACACGATGCGCGCGGTCAGAAGGCGCGCGCTGGCGAGATCGCGGGCACCGAGCGCCCGCGCGATCGGCGCGATGTGGTCGCGCAGGCT
>NZ_JAAGPS010000028.1:0-59079 GCF_017105025.1 Paraburkholderia sp. Ac-20336
CGGCCGCTCGCGGGCGGACGCCAGATCGTCGGTCGCGCGTAGCGGCCCCGCGTGGTTTTCGGCGCCATCGTGTTGGTGGCCGGCGACGCATGCGAGGGCGCGGCCTCGTCGACGCTGCGGTGGCGGCGCGCTTCCTCGTCGCGCTTCGCGAGTCCGCGCGACAGGCCGAGGCCGAACGCGCCGTCGGCCCATTCGACGACGTCGCGCCAGCGGAAATCGACGAGCCACGGCAGGCTCACCACGAACAGCGCGAGTGCCGCGAGCGGCGTGCCGATATGGCCGAGCAGACGGCCGGGCCCCGCAGCCAACGCATGGCCGAAACCGTTGACGCCATCCATGCCGATCAGCGACGCCTCGAGCGTGCAGCTGGCGATCAGCACGCAAACGAAGCCGAGCCACAGGCGGATCGTGCCGGGGCCGCGCAGCCCCACGCCGCCCGGCAGCACCGACTTCACGAGGCGCCACAGAAGAGGAAGAAACCAGACGGCCGACCCGCCGAACCAGCCGAAAACTACCGTGTGCATACCAGACATCTACGTATGACGGAGCGCGCGCAAGCGCAACCCGTCGAGTTTAAACCGGCGAAGCCCGCGGCTTCGAAGGCCGGCGCAAGTCTGCTTGCGTCGAACGGGATCGCGGACCGGCAAGCGGTCCGCGATCGGGAAAATACTGTTGCGGCTGCGGCGAGCTTCGCGCCTCGCAAGGAGCGTCGCGGCTCCGCATGCATGTCGGCCTGGGGTGGCCGGCGCCTGGCCAGGCAACGCCGTTCGATCCGCGCGGCGGCGATGCGTTCCATCGCGTCGATCGCGAGACGAACCGCTGTACCAACTACGGCATGAACGACGGCACCAACCGCGCGGCAAAGCGCAACGCGCACCGTAAGGCAAACTGCAACACGAACCGTGACGTGATCCATCAGGCGATCCATCGCGCGAACGAGGCGCGCTTTGCTCGCACCGTCACTTGCCGTCGCTGCGATCGAACACGAGCGTCGCGCCGTCATCGAGGATCAACTGCATCTGTTGCGGCGGGCGCATCTGCACGCCGGTGCGATCGATGTGCGCGAGCGCGTCGAGGAACGGCCGTTCGATCTCGCCGCCCGGCGAGGCGCACGCCATGCGCGTGCCCGCGAGCGGACCCAAGCTCAGCTTGCCGTCCTTCAGCATGTACGGGCCCATGAAGCGGTTGCAGCCGGAAAAGCCGCTTGCGTGCCGCTTGCCGCCTTCGGTCGACAACGTCAGCGTGAGCGGCCCCTGATCCTGCGACGGAATTGCGCGCGCCGTGCCGTCCGCCTGCTTCCACGCGCTGAGCGTCCAGCTCGTGTTGTCGAGCAGCTGGGCGGCGGCGGGATTGAACGGATCGGGCGGCGGCGCCGACGTGTCGGGATGCTTCGGCATCGCGCACGCGCCGAGCAGCGCGGCAATGCTCAACGTGGCAACGGCCGTGCGCAGACACGGGGTGAAGCGCGCAAGCCGTCGCGGGCTGGAGCGGGTGAGCATGGGCGTCGTTCTCTTCAAACAGGCGAAGGCGTAAGGGTAACGTACTAAGCTGGCCGTGCGCGAGCAAAGACGCGCGGCGAGGCGCCGGATCGATAGGGCGGCGCCTCGCCCGCGCCGGACGCCCGCACCGCGGTTCCCGTCGCGCGGCAGCAGCCCCGCGAGCGCCGCGCGGCAAGGGGCCCGCATGTTAACATCGCGTCCTGTTCAATCCCACCCTCATCCGACTTTTTCTGGAGACCCCATGCAGATCGGCCAACGGATCGGCACGCCCCTTTCTGAATCCGCGACGCGCGTCATGCTGCTCGGCGCCGGCGAACTCGGCAAGGAAGTGATCATTGCGCTGCAACGGCTGGGCGTCGAGGTGATCGCCGTCGACCGTTACCCGAATGCGCCGGGCCATCAGGTCGCGCATCGCGCGCACGTGATCGACATGACCGACCGCGCCGCGCTGCGCGCGCTGGTCGAACAGGAGCGCCCGCATCTGATCGTCCCCGAGATCGAGGCGATCGCCACCGACGAACTCGCCGCGATCGAAGCCGAAGCGCTCGCCGAGGTGATCCCGACCGCGCGCGCGACGCAACTGACGATGAATCGCGAAGGCATCCGCCGCCTCGCCGCCGAGGAACTGGGCCTCGCGACTTCGCCGTATGCGTTCGCCGACTCGCTCGACGAACTGCGCGCGGGCATCGCGAAGGTCGGTTATCCGTGCGTCGTGAAGCCGGTGATGTCGTCCTCGGGCAAGGGGCAGTCGGTGCTGAGGAGCGACGCCGACGTCGAGCCGGCCTGGCAGTACGCGATGGCAGGCGGTCGCGTGAATCACGGCCGGGTGATCGTCGAGGGCTTCATCGACTTCGAATACGAGATCACGCAGCTGACCGTACGCGCGATTGACCCCGCGAGCGGTGCGGTCGGCACGTATTTCTGCGATCCGATCGGCCACGTGCAGGTTGCCGGAGACTATGTCGAATCGTGGCAGCCGCAGCCGATGAGCGCGCTCGCGCTCGAACGCTCGCGCGAGATCGCGCACAAGGTGACGGCGGCGCTCGGCGGCCGCGGCCTGTTCGGCGTGGAACTTTTCGTGCGTGGCGACGACGTATGGTTTTCGGAAGTGAGCCCGCGTCCGCATGACACGGGGCTCGTCACGCTGTGCTCGCAGCGCTTCTCGGAGTTCGAGCTGCATGCGCGCGCGATTCTCGGTCTGCCGGTCGATACGTCGCTGCGCGCGCCGGGTGCGTCGGCGGTGATCTACGGCGGCCGCGACGAAGCCGGCATCGCGTTCGAAGGCGTCGCGGCGGCGCTGGCGGTGCCCAATGCGGACCTGCGCCTGTTCGGCAAGCCCGAGAGCTTCGTCAAGCGCCGCATGGGCGTTGCGCTCGCGACCGGCGAGACGATCGACGAGGCGCGTTCGCGCGCGAAGCAGGCTGCGGCGGCGGTGCGGCCGGTGTCGGCGAAGTAGAGGGGTAGGCGGGGCATCGAGGCGGGCTGCTGCGAGGTGAGGTTTTGAAGCCAGGTTTCGAAGCGCGGCGCGGCGGTTTGCAAAACCCCCGGGATGCCCGATCGAACACGGTGCGCGGCATGTTCGCCGTGCGCGATCCGAATGATCGACGTAAGCAGGCTCGTCGCATGGCCCGGGCTCGTCGACGTGGAAAATCCGAAGCAGAGGAACACATGGCAGTCGAATCGCGCAGTACTCCATGGCGCAGCAGGGCACGCCGACTCGGTGCGCTCGGCGTGCTGTTCGCGCTGTGTGCCGGCATGAGCGGCTGCGGTCTCGCGGCCGCGCCGTGCCGCGTCGCATCGGCGGGGCTGAAGATCGTGCCGCTGGTCGGGCACGTCGCCGCCGCGCCGACCGACGCCTGCGCCGACGCGATCGATCCCTGAGCAGGCCGCGGCCGTCGAGCCGCGCTGCACCGGTCGGTGCGGGTCCGAAACACGAACCTGGCGTGGTCCGCTTGAGGCCGTGCCGGGTTCGCGGCAACATCCACGGCAACTTCACGGCAACAATCGAGGTGTTCGATGAAGACATGGCTCGTTGCGGTTCTCTCGCTGACATCGACGGCCTTCGCGCTCGCGCCTCATGGCGGCGCATGGGCCGCGCCGCTGCGGTTCGGCCAGATCGAGGGCAAGAACCATCAGACGAACAAATACACGTGCGCGACCGGCAAGATTCTGCAGGTTACCTACTGGAACGCGCAGAACGGACAGAGCTTCGCCGTGCTGCCCGTGAAGGGCACGCCGATGCTCTTCGTCAACACGCTCTCGGGGTCCGGCGCGAAATATCAGGCCGGCAGCTATACGTGGTGGACCAAGGGCCCGCGTGCCGATCTGTATGACGCAATGAACGGTGAAAACGCGCCGCCGGTGCTGTCCGACTGTGTGACCGTGGTGCGCTGAACGTGGTGTGCTGACCGTGGACGGCATGCGGCGCTCGTTTCCGTTCGGGCCGGGCCGTCCGCGGTCGTCTCGCGCGTTGCCCGCTGCGCGCCTGCGCGCACGGCTTCGCCGATTGCTTCGCGCGCGCCCATGGCGTCTTCCCGCTACGGGCTTTCGCGGCCCTCATCCCTGTTGTCCCGCCTTGCCGTCCCGCGCGGCCTTGCCTGCACGCGCGCGTCATTGCCTCTCGAGTAGTAAGCTGTCCGGCGTGGCATTCGCCATGCCGTTCGCCATGCCGCGCGCGAGGCGCTGTGCGGCATGCACGTTGTGCGTGTTGTACGCGGCCGTCGTTGTCGTCTTCGATCGTCCGTTTTTGGCCCCGAACTTCGGCCCCTAACCGCGGAGCCAACTGCTGAGCCCGCTGGGCCCGGCCTGCGGCCCGTCGCCGTTCCATCAAGCGAGACCCTTAATGAAAGCATCGGACCTGTTCGTCAAGTCGCTGGAAGCCGAAGGTGTCGAGTACGTGTTTGGCATTCCCGGTGAAGAAAATCTCGATCTGCTCGAGTCGCTGCGGCGCTCGAAAATCCGTCTGATCCTCACGCGCCACGAGCAGGCGGCCGGCTTCATGGCCGCCACCTACGGGCGCCTCACGGGCCGCACGGGCGTGTGCCTGTCGACGCTCGGCCCCGGCGCGACCAACTTCGTGACTGCCGCCGCCTACGCGCAGCTCGGCGGCATGCCGATGCTGATGGTCACGGGCCAGAAGCCGATCAAGTCGAGCAAGCAGGGGCACTTCCAGATCGTCGACGTGGTGCGCATGATGGAGCCGCTCACCAAGTACACGCGGCAGATCGTGTCGATCGGCAATATTCCGGCGACGGTGCGCGAGGCCGTGCGCCGCGCCGAGGAGGAGCGTCCCGGCGCCACGCACCTCGAACTGCCCGAGGACGTCGCGCATGAAGAGGGCGACGGCAAGCCGATTCCGAAGAGCTACAGCCGCCGTCCGGTTGCCGAGGAAAAGGCGGTCGCGCGCGCGGTCGAGGCGATCACGGCCGCGCAGCATCCGCTGCTGATGATCGGCGCGGGCGGCAACCGCAAGACCACGACCAAGATGCTGCGCGAATTCGTCGACCAGATCGGCATTCCGTTCTTCACGACGCAGATGGGCAAGGGCGTGATCGACGAATCGCATCCGATGTGGCTCGGCAACGCGACACTCTCCGACGGCGACTTCGTGCACCGCGCGATCGAGCACGCGGACTGCATCATCAACGTCGGCCACGACGTGATCGAGAAGCCGCCGTTCTTCATGCGCAGCGGCGAGGCGGGCGAGAAGACCGTGATCCACGTGAACTTCCTCGGCGCCGAAGTCGATCCGGTGTATTTCCCGCAGATCGAAGTGGTCGGCGATATCGCCAACGCGGTGTGGCAGTTGAAAGAGCGCCTGAGGCAGCGCCAGGAGCATTGGGACTTCACGCGCTTCAAGGAGATCAAGGAGCACTTCGAGGCGCATCTCGTGAAGGGCCAGCACGACGACCGCTTTCCGATGTACCCGGTGCGGATCGTCAACGACGTCTACGAGACCACGCCGGTGGACGGCATCGTCTGTCTCGACAACGGCATGTACAAGATCTGGTTCGCGCGCTACTACCGCGCGCACGAGCCGAATTCGCTGCTGCTCGACAACGCGCTGGCCTCGATGGGCGCGGGGCTGCCGTCGGCGATCGCGAGCAAGATCGTGCATCCGGACCGCAAGGTGATCGCCGTGTGCGGCGACGGCGGCTTCATGATGAACTCGCAGGAGCTCGAAACGGCGGTGCGCCTGAAGCTCGATCTCGTGATCCTGATTCTGCGCGACGACGCGTTCGGCATGATCCGCTGGAAGCAGGAGAACATGAACTTCCCCGACTACGGCATGACGCTGGCGAACCCGGATTTCGTCGCCTATGCGCAGAGCTATGGCGCGCAGGGGCATCGCATCGAGGCCGCCGAGCAGTTCGCGCCGCTTCTGCGCGAGTGCTTCGCGACGCCGGGCGTGCATGTGATCGACGTGCCGATCGACTACTCGGACAACGAGCGCGTGCTCAATCGCGAGATCAAGCGGCTGTCCGCGCGGCTGTAAGCCGCGGTGCAGCCAGGCCGCGCATCGACGCCGCGTGCCGGCACTGTGTATCGACTCCAGGAGAACCCGATATGTTGCAGAAGACCTACCCGTACTACCTCGCTAACGAGCCGGTGGCCGCCAACACCGATCTCGACGTCACCGACAAATTCAGCGGCGAAGTCGCCACGCGCGTGGCGATGGCCGACGCGGCCGCGATCGACAAGGCGATCGGCCTCGCGGTCGAGGCGATGCCGGCCATGCGCGCCTACCCGCCGTTCAAGCGCCAGGCGGTGCTCGAACACTGCGTGACGCGCTTTCGCGAGCGCTACGACGAACTCGCGCTCGCGCTGTGCATCGAGGCGGGCAAGCCGATCAACGATTCGCGCGGCGAGGTGACGCGTCTGATCGATACGTTCAAGGTGGCCGCCGAGGAAAGCGTGCGGATCGACGGCGAGATCGTCAATCTGCAGATTTCGCCGCGCGCGAAGGGCTATCACGGCTATGTGAAGCGCGTGCCGATCGGGCCGTGCTCGTTCATCTCGCCGTTCAATTTCCCGTTGAACCTGACCGCGCACAAGGTCGCGCCGGCGATCGCGGCGGGCGTGCCGTTCGTGCTGAAGCCGGCGAGCCGCACACCGGTCGGCGCGCTGATCATGGGCGAGATTCTCGCGGAAACCGATCTGCCGAAAGGCGCGTTCTCGATCCTGCCAGCGCATCGCGATGGCGCCGACCTGTTCACGACCGACGAGCGCTTCAAGCTGCTGTCGTTCACAGGGTCGCCGGCGGTCGGCTGGGAACTGAAGCGCAAGGCCGGCAAGAAGAAGGTGATTCTGGAACTGGGCGGCAACGCGGCCGCGATCGTCGACGGCGATCAGGGCGGCAAGCTCGACTACGTAGTCGAGCGGCTCGCGTTCGGCGCGTTCTACCAGTCGGGGCAGAGCTGCATCGGCGTGCAGCGGATTCTCGCGCATGCGAGCGTCTACGACGCGCTGCGCGAGAAGCTGATCGCGAAGACGAAGTCGCTCGTGATGGGCGACCCGAAGAACGAGAAGACCTTCGTCGGGCCGATGATCTCCGAGTCGGAAGCGAAGCGGCTCGCCGGCTGGATGGAGGGCGCCGTGCAGGCGGGTGCGCAGATCGTCGCGGGCGGCAAGGTCGACGGCGCGATGTTCGAGGCGACGCTGCTCGAAGGCGTGCGGCGCGACACCGATCTGTATCGCAAGGAAGCGTTCGGGCCGGTCGCGATCCTCGAGCGTTTCGACGACTTCGAAGCGGCGCTCGCGCAGGTCAACGACAGCGACTTTGGCCTGCAGGCCGGCCTATTTACCGATTCGCTCGCGCATGCGCATCGCGCGTGGGATGCGCTCGAAGTGGGCGGCGTGGTCATCAACGACGTGCCGTCGTTCCGCGTCGACAATATGCCGTATGGCGGCGTCAAGGATTCGGGGCTCGGGCGCGAGGGCGTGCGCTACGCGATCGAGGACATGACCGAGCTGCGCCTGATGGTGATGCGCGAGACGTGGTGAGCCGAACGCAGCCGGCGCGAGGACGATGGGCGCGGGGGCGCGGGGGCGGTTGCGCTGTCATGCAACTGTCGCCCGCGCGCGTTACGCTGCGAGCGCGGCGGGCACGGGCGATTTTGCAGTGTGTATCGTTTTCGGTGGTTTCCGGCGCAGCGATTTCCGCCGCGCGCCGCTCGCGAAACGGCAGGCGAGATGGGCGCGCGCGGTGCCTGCAAGGAGCGCAGGCTCCCGCCGCCTGAGCAGAAATCCGCCGTTCGCGCCATGAGTGTTTTTGCTGAAGTGCTACAATACCGGCCTTTCGGCGGGGGTTCCCGCCGGCCGGAGCCGGCCGCATTGTCCGAACTCTGACGGGTCCCGTGCGGAACGCCGTGGCTCCGCCTTCATCCTGATGCCCGCCGCGGTTGCGACCGCTGCCGCGCGCATTGCGCCAGGCGCATTTTTAGCGAAAGCCACCATGTCCGACACAGCCGTCACGCCCAGCACCGAGACTTTTGATCAATTCGGCCTCGCGCCCGACATCCTGAAAGCCATCAAGGAATCGGGCTACACCACGCCCACGCCGATCCAGGCGCAGGCGATTCCCGTGGTGATGGCGGGCCGCGACGTGATGGGCGCGGCGCAAACCGGCACCGGCAAGACCGCCAGCTTCTCGCTGCCGATCATCCAGCGCCTGCTGCCGCAGGCCAATACCAGCGCTTCGCCGGCGCGCCATCCGGTGCGCGCGCTGATCCTCACGCCGACGCGCGAACTCGCCGACCAGGTCGCCGCGAACGTGCACGCGTACGCGAAGCACACGGCGCTGCGCAGCGCGGTCGTGTTCGGCGGCGTCGACATGAACCCGCAGTCCGAGCAACTGCGCCGCGGCGTCGAAATCCTCATCGCGACGCCGGGCCGCCTGCTCGATCACGTGCAGCAGAAAACCGCCAACCTGGGCCAGGTGCAGATGCTCGTGCTCGACGAAGCCGACCGCATGCTCGACATGGGCTTCCTGCCTGACCTGCAGCGCATCCTGAACCTGCTGCCGAAGGAGCGTCAGACGCTGCTGTTCTCGGCCACGTTCTCGGGCGAAATCAAGAAGCTGGCCGCGACCTACCTGCGCAACCCCCAGACCATCGAAGTCGCGCGCAGCAACTCGACCGCCACCAACGTCACGCAGATCGTCTACGAGGTCGCCGAGGGCGACAAGACCGGCGCGGTCGTGCAGCTGATCCGCGAGCGCAGCCTCAAGCAGGTGATCGTGTTCTGCAACAGCAAGATCGGCGCGAGCCGGCTCGCGCGCTCGCTCGAACGCGACGGCGTGGTGGCGACCGCGATTCACGGCGACCGCTCGCAGAGCGAACGCATGCAGGCGCTCGATGCGTTCAAGCGCGGCGAAGTCGCGGCCCTCGTCGCGACCGACGTCGCGGCGCGCGGTCTCGACATCGCCGAGTTGCCGGCCGTCATCAACTTCGACCTGCCGTTCAATGCCGAAGACTACGTGCACCGGATCGGCCGCACGGGCCGCGCGGGCGCGTCGGGCGACGCGCTTTCGCTGTGCAGCCCGAACGAGCGCAAGCAGCTGGCCGACATCGAGAAGCTCATCAAGCGTCCGCTCGAATTGCAGCGCCTGACCGTCGATGCGCCGGTGCGCCATCATCACGAAGACCGCCCGCCGCGCCGCGATCGCAGCGAGGCACGCGACGAGCGCAGCCGCCGCCGCACGGGTGGTGCGTCGGGTTCGTACGACCGGCCGCATCATCATCGCGCGCAACCGGTCGACGATTTTTTCCTGAAGCCGTATGAGCCGTCGCCGGCTTCGGTGCGCAAGGTCGAAGAGAGCGCGGCGTCCGATGCGGCGCCGCAGAAGCAGGCGCCGAAGCGGCAACTGGCGGCGCTGCTCGGCGGCTTCGGGATGCCGCGGAAGACGCCTTCGTCGTCGTAAGGCGAGTTGCGCTTGCGCTGCCGTACCGGGGCTTGCCGTTGCGCGAATCTCGCGAATCCCGTGAGTGACCGGCAGCATGTTGCAAGCGTTTGCAGCGGCTGTGCTTCGAATCCCGTGCTCCCGCGTGCGACGCATGTTACGCGTGCCTCAGGCCGATGCCCTCACCCCCACCTTCATCCGTTTGACCCATGCCGCCGTCGCGGCACGATAGAACTGCTCGAGCGTCGTGGGCGGTTCGCCGCCGAGGTCGAGTTCCAGATGCCGCGCCGCCGCGCCTAGCGCTTCGAGCGGGTTGGCGCTGTCGAGCGCGGTCGCGCCGTTCTGCTTGCTCAGTTTCTCGCCGTGTTCGTTCGCGACGACCGGCACATGCAGATACCCGGGCGTCGCCACACCGAGACAGCGTTGCAGATAGATCTGCCGCGCCGTCGAATCCAGCAGGTCCGCGCCGCGCACGACGTGCGTGATGCCCGCGTCCGCATCGTCCACTACCACCGCGAGTTGATAGGCCCACTGGTCGTCGGCGCGACGCAGCACGAAATCGCCGACTTCGGTCGCGAGATTCTGCGTCTGCCGGCCTTGCCAGCGGTCGTCGAATTCGATCACGGCGGCCTTGCCGTCGGGCACGCGCAGACGCCATGCGCGCGCCGGCTTGCCGTGCAGCCCCGCGCGGCAGGTGCCCGGATAGGCGAGCGTCGTGTTGCGCGCGTGCGCGTTGAGCAGCGAATCGGCGATTTCCTTGCGCGTGCAGCCGCACGGATAGACGAGGCCGCTGGACTTCAACAGGTCGAGCGCCTGCTGATAGCGCGCCATGCGCCGGCTTTGCCAGATCGGCGTTTCGTCGGCGCGCATGCCGAAGCGTTCGAGCGTCGCGAGGATGTCCTCGGCGGCGCCGGGCACGGTGCGCGGGCCGTCGATGTCCTCGATGCGCACGAGCCACGCGCCGCGATGCGCGCGCGCATCGAGCCAGCTGGCGAGCGCGCCGACCAGCGAGCCGAAGTGCAGCGGGCCGGTCGGCGACGGCGCGAAGCGTCCGCGATAGGTCATGATGAGCGGGGCAAGGGGTTGGCGGATGACGGCGTCAGCGCCCGGGCGCGGCCGCTGGCGGGGACGTCAGGGCACGTTGGGACACAGCGTGACCGGTCGGCACATGCCGCGGCGCACGCGCGGGCAGTGGCCAGGCCCATGCCCGACGGCGCACGCCGTTTGCGGCGATTCGCGTCTGCCATGCGCGCTTTGCCGTTCGTGTTTGCCATTGACATCCGCGATCCGCATCGATTACGCGGCCGTGCCGTCCGGATGGCACGCCGGACACGTCTTGCCCGCCACGTACAGCGGCGATTGCTGCTGCTCGGGCGTGACCACCGCGCGGCAGCCGAAGCACTGCGCGGTCGCGGTCGGTTCCAGTTGCGGATTGAGCGCGGTGCGATAGTCGAACACGAAGCAGTCGCCGTGATAATGCGCGCCGCCGACTTCCTCGAAGTACTTCAGGATGCCGCCTTCGAGCTGGTACACGTTCTCGATGCCGACGTCCTTCATATGGATCGCCGCTTTCTCGCAGCGGATGCCGCCCGTGCAGAACGACACGACCGTCTTGCCTTCGAGGACGGCGCGATTTTTTTCGATCACCTCGGGGAATTCGCTGAATTTCGCGATGCGATAGTCGAGCGCGTTGTCGAACGTGCCGACGTCGACTTCGAACGCATTGCGCGTATCGAGCATCACGACCGGACGGCCTGCGTCGTCGTGACCGCGATCGAGCCAGCTTTTCAGCGTGGGCGCGTCGACAAACGGCGCGCGGCCGAGCTCCGGGCGGATTGCCGGCTTTTTCATCGTGATGATTTCGCGCTTGAGCTTGACGAGCATGCGCGTGAACGGCTGCTTGTCCGACAGGCTTTCCTTGAATTGCAGATTCGCGAACTTGCCTTTGAAGAGGGCGTCGTGGCGGAGGTAGTCGATGAACGCGTCGGTGTGCTCGCGCGTGCCCGCGACGAACAGGTTGATGCCTTCCGGCGCGAGCAGGATGGTGCCGCGCAGGCCGAGCGCATTGCAGCGTTCGGTGACGAGCGGGCGCCAGGCGGCGGTGTCTTCGATGGTCGCGAATTGATACGCGGCGAGATTGACGATACTCATGTGTGTTCAGCGGTAAAAATGGCCGGCGTGGCAAAGGGCGGAGCGGCTGGCGGTGGGTTGCGCCGCGGGCGTTGTCGGGCCGGCGGCGTGCCGGATCGGGCCCGTGTTCTCGCGCGCTGGCAGCCACGTCGAATGAGGCGAAACCGCTATTATCCCTCAAGCCGGCGGTTTCCCCGACCTGGCCGAATGGCCAGGTGTTTGCTTTGGCGCAAACGCCGCGCGTTATGGCGAGCGGCACTGCAAAATCCCGCGCGTATCGTCACGAGCGTGGTCGTTGGGCGGCCCGAAGCGCCACGGCGCCGCGCCCGCGCGCCCATGCTGCCGGCCATGCCTTGGCCGAATGGCTAACGCGCCGCTTTGGGCTGAAATCTGCGGAATGGTGGAGTTACAATGTCGCCCATGTCAGATCCCCGCTTCGTTCATCTCCGCGTTCACTCCGAATTCTCGATTGCCGACGGCATCGTGCGTCTCGACGACATCGTCGCGGCGGCGGCCAAAGACGGTCAGGGCGCGCTCGCGCTCACCGACCTCGGCAACGCGTTCGGCCTCGTCCGTTTCTACCAGGAAGCGCGTGGCAAGGGGGTCAAACCCATTGCCGGCTGCGACGTCTGGATCGCCAATCCGGACGACCGCGACAAGCCTTCGCGTCTGCTGCTGCTGGTCAAGGACCGCGGCGGTTACCTGAACCTCTGCGAACTGCTCAGCAAGGCGTCGCTCACGAACCAGTACCGCGGTCGCGCGGAAATCGAAGCCGGCTGGCTCGAATCCGGGCTCGGCGAAGGGCTGCTCGCGCTGTCGGGCGCGCAGCAGGGCGACATCGGTCTCGCGCTCGCGGCCGGCAACGTGGAAGCGGCGAAACGCAACGCGCAGCATTGGGCGAAGGTGTTCCCCGACGGTTTCTATATCGAGTTGCAGCGCTGCGGCCAGCCGGGCGGCGAGCAGTACGTGCAGCAGGCGGTCGCGATTGCGGCGTCGCTGAAACTCCCGGTGGTCGCCACGCACCCGATGCAGTTCATGACGCCGGACGACTTCACCGCGCACGAAGCGCGCGTGTGTATCTCGGAAGGAGATATTCTCGCGAATCCGCGCCGCCAGAAGCGGTTTACCGACGAGCAGTATTTCCGCACGCAAGAAGACATGGCCGCGCTGTTCGCGGACATTCCCTCGGCGCTCGCCAACACGGTGCAGATCGCAAAGCGCTGCAATCTCACGCTCGAACTCGGCAAGCCGAAGCTGCCGCTCTTTCCGACGCCCGACGGCATGTCGCTCGACGACTACCTCGTGCAGCTCTCGAAAGAGGGCCTCGAAAAGCGCCTCGAACAGCTTTATCCGGACGAGGCCGAGCGCGACGCGCAGCGTGCCACGTACTACCAGCGCCTCGAATTCGAGTGCGGCACGATCATCAAGATGGGCTTTCCGGGCTACTTCCTGATCGTCGCGGACTTCATCAACTGGGCGAAGAACAACGGCGTGCCGGTGGGCCCGGGCCGGGGCTCGGGCGCGGGCTCGCTGGTCGCTTACGCGCTCGGCGTGACCGACCTCGATCCGCTGCGCTACAACCTGCTGTTCGAGCGTTTCCTGAATCCGGAGCGGGTGTCGATGCCCGACTTCGATATCGACTTCTGCCAGCACGGCCGCGATCGCGTGATCCAGTACGTGAAGGAGAAATACGGCGCGAACGCGGTGTCGCAGATCGCCACCTTCGGCACGATGGCGGCGAAGGCGGCGGTGCGCGACATCGGCCGCGTGCTCGATCTCGGCTATATGTTCACCGACGGCGTCGCGAAGCTGATTCCGTTCAAGCCGGGCAAGCACGTCACGATTGCCGACGCGATGAAGGAAGAGCCGCTGCTGCAGGAGCGTTTCGACAACGAAGACGAAGTGCATCAGCTGCTCGAACTCGCGCAGCGCGTGGAAGGCCTGACGCGTAACGTCGGCATGCACGCGGGTGGTGTGCTGATCGCACCGGGCAAGCTGACCGATTTCTGCCCGCTCTACACGCAGGGCGACGAAAGCGGCGTCGTGAGCCAGTACGACAAGGACGACGTCGAAGCGGTCGGCCTCGTGAAGTTCGACTTTCTGGGCCTCACCACGCTGACCATTCTCGACTGGGCCGAGCGCTATATCCGCCGGCTCGATCCGTCGAAGCAGGGCTGGTCGTTGGCCCAGGTGCCGCTCGACGATCCCGCGTCGTTCTCGATCCTGAAGAAAGCGAATACGGTCGCCGTGTTCCAGCTGGAAAGCCGCGGCATGCAGGGCATGCTGAAGGACGCGCAGCCCGATCGCTTCGAGGACATCATCGCGCTCGTGGCGTTGTACCGTCCGGGACCGATGGACCTGATCCCGAGCTTCTGCGCGCGCAAGCACGGCCGCGAGGTGGTGGAGTATCCCGACCCGCGCGTCGAACCTGTTCTGAAAGAGACCTACGGCATCATGGTCTACCAGGAGCAGGTGATGCAGATGGCGCAGATCATCGGCGGTTACTCGCTCGGCGGCGCCGACCTGCTGCGCCGCGCGATGGGCAAGAAGAAGCCCGAGGAAATGGCCAAGCACCGCGAGATTTTCGCGGAAGGCGCGGCGAAGAACGGCCTCACGCGCGAGAAGGCGGACGAGACCTTCGACCTGATGGAGAAGTTCGCGGGCTACGGCTTCAACAAGTCGCACGCGGCCGCCTACGCGCTGCTCGCGTATCACACCGCGTGGCTCAAGGCGCACCATCCGGCCGAATTCATGGCGGCCAATATGTCGCTCGCGATGGACGACACGGACAAGGTCAAGATCCTGTTCGAAGACTGCCTCACGAACAAAATGGCCGTGTTGCCGCCGGACGTGAATCTGTCGGCGTATCGCTTCGAGCCGGTTGCCGAGGCGGACGGCAAGCGCTCGCGCACGATCCGCTACGGTCTCGGCGCGATCAAGGGCAGCGGCCAGAACGCGATCGAAGAAATTCTGCGCGCGCGCGAGGAAAGCCCGTTTATCGACATCTTCGATTTCTGCAATCGCGTCGATCGCCGCATCGTCAATCGCCGCACGGTCGAGGCGCTGATTCGCGCCGGCGCGTTCGATGCCCTGCACGCGAATCGCGCGCAGCTTATCGCGTCGGTGTCGCTCGCGATGGAAGCGGCCGAGCAGGCGAGCGCCAATGCGCTGCAAGCGGGCCTGTTCGACATGGGCGACGCGCCGTCGCAAGGCCATGAACTTGTCGACGAAGCCGAGTGGCCGGAAAAGAAAAAGCTCCAGGAAGAAAAGGCCGCGCTCGGCTTCTACCTGTCGGGCCACCTGTTCGACGCGTACAAGGACGAAGTGCGCCGCTTCGTGCGCCAGAAGATCGGCGAGCTGAAGGAAGGGCGCGACAAGCTCGTCGCCGGCGTGATCGTGTCGCTGCGCACGCAGATGACCCAGCGCGGCAAGATGCTGATCGCGCTGCTCGACGACGGCACCGGCCAGTGCGAAGTGACGGTGTTCAACGAAGTCTTCGAAGAACACAAGCAGCTTTTCAAGGAAGACGAACTGCTCGTCGTGCAGGGCATGGCGCGCAACGACGCGTTCACGGGCGGCATCCGCTTTACCGTCGACACGGTTATGGATCTCGGCCGCGCGCGTTGCCGTTACGCGGATTCGGTCAAGGTGCAGATGAACGGCAACGCCGATGCGCTGGCGTTGCGGCGGGTGCTCGAAGCGCACTGCGCGGGCAAGGACGAGCCGGCCGCGGCCGCTGCGCCGGCGGCTGCCGCACGTGGCAACGGCGGCGGCAACGGCGGTGGACGCAACGGTGGACGAGGCGGCTTCGGCGGCGACAACGGCCGGCAGCCGGTGCAGATTCCGAACGGACTCGCGGTGCAGGTCGTCTATCGCAGCGAGAATGCGCAAGGCGAAATGCGCCTCGGCGACGCATGGCGCGTGAAGCCGACCGACGAACTGCTCGCCGCATTGCGTGGCGAGTTCGAGGGCAGCTCGATCGAGATCGTTTATTGATCGATGGTGGTGGTTTTGCGCGTACGGTTTATCCGGGCGGGCAAGACCTCACTGGATGGTCTCAGGCTACGGCGGGCGGGTCTTCGCGATGCGAATCTGTCTGCGACGAGTCTCGGTTGCATTGCGTTGAGTGCCTGCGACGGCAGGCAGCGAAAAGCAGCGGCAAGCAAAAGTAAAAGCAAACGCAGCCGCCATCGTCGCGCAGAATCGGCACAAAGGCCAAAGGCGGTCCGTCATCCAGCGGCCGCCTTTTTTATCGCCGCCTAGCGTCCGCCCGTTTTCTCCAGGTGCGCGAGCTTCAGAAACCGGTAGTACACCGTTTCGGCATTGAACAGGGCGATCATGAAGCCCGCGCGGCCGTCCAGAAAACCGCGCCGCAGCAGGTAGGTCCGCACGAACGCCCACAAGCCGCGTCCGAGCGCCTTGCCGAAGCTGCCGCGCTGTCCCGCTGCATAACGCTGTCGCGCACCGGCCGTCGAATAGGCGTCGAGCTTGCGCAGCACGCTCTCGTAGTCCTCGTACGAGTAGTGCATGAGCTTGCCGGTGAGGCGTTGCGCGGGCGTGTCGAACACGAGGCGCTCGTGGACGAGGTCGTCGGAGAAGCGCGCGCGGCCGCGTTTGAAGAGGCGCGGAATCCAGTCCGGATACCAGCCGCTGTGGTGAACCCAGTGGCCGCAGAAGCTCGACAGGCGGTCCACCGCATAGACGTCGGCCGTGGGTGCCGCGAGCGCCGCGCGAATCGACGCGGCCAGCTCCGGCGTGACGATTTCGTCGGCATCGATCGACAGGACCCAGTCTGTCGCGAGCGCATCCACCGCGCGGTTTTTCTGCGGGCCGAAGCCGGGCCAGTCCGTCTGTTCGATTACGCGGGCGCCGTGCGCGCGGGCGATCCCGGCCGTGCCGTCGGTGCTGCCGCCGTCGATCACGACGATCTGGTCGGCGAAGGCCAGCGCCCGCAGGCATTCGGCCAGCCGCGCCGCCGCGTTCCGGGTGATGATGGCGACGCCGAGGGTGGTTTCTTGCATACCTGAGTTCGTGAGGGACGACATGACGGAGCGGGCTGCGCATGCGGGCCGGTTGCGTTCGCGTATCCATACCCGTATCGGCGCACGGCCGTGCTTGCCGGATCGAGCGAGCCCGAACCCGAGCCGGAGAGGCAGCGCACGATACACAGCCTCGGGCGAATCCGCGAGCCCGCCGACGGGCAACGAGGAGCAACGAGCAGCGAGGAGTATACACAGCCCATCCGGCCCCACACCAGCGCACCGGCCCGTCAACCCTTGCGTGCATCCGGTCGCGCGCGGTGCACCGGCCATCATCTGCGAGCGATTACAATGCTCTCTTTTAATATTTCGCGCGGCGGCAACGCCCTGTGCCGCGTGTTCGCTGTTCCGCATTTCCAGAGGATTCCTTGAGCGCGAAGCCAACGTTAAGCAAACCCATGGGTTCAGGCGATGCGTCGTCGCCGGCCGTCGTCATGCGCCGCCTGTGGCCGTTCATCAAGCCGCTGCTGTGGGTCGTGGTTGGCGCGATTGTCGCGATGGCGGTGAGCGCCGGCACCGACGCCGCCATTCCGGCGCTGCTCAAGCCGCTGCTCGACAAAGGCTTCGGCTCCCATGCGATCGACAAGACCAAGTGGCTCGTGCCGGTCGCCGTGATCGGCCTTGCGCTGATCCGCGGCGTCTCGCAATATGCATCGGGCTATCTGCTCGCCTACGTGTCGAACAAGATCCTGCTCGAACTGCGCCTGAAGATGTTCGACCGCATGATCCATACGAGCGTCGCTTTCTTCCAGCGCGAAACCGCGAGCACCGTCATCAACGCGATCGTCTTCGAGGTCAACCAGATTCTCAACGTGCTGCTGAGTGTGATGGTCACGCTCGTGCGCGATTCGCTGACCGTGATCTTCCTGCTCGGCTATCTGTTCTATCTGAACTGGCGCCTGACGCTGATTGTCGCGGTGCTGCTGCCGGGCATCGGCTGGCTGGTCGGCAAGATCAATCGCCGGCTGCGGCGTCTGAACCGCGAGCATCAGCTGCTCACCAACGAGCTGTCGTATATCGTCGAGGAGACCGTGGGCGGCTACAAGGTCGTCAAGGTGCATAACGGCGAGCAATACGAGACAGACCGCTTCACGGCGATGAGCAAGCGCCTGCGCGGCTACGCCATGCGCATGACCGCCTCGGGCGGCCTCGCGCAGCCGTTGACGCAGTTCCTCGCCTCGATCGCGCTCGCGGTCGTGATTACGATCGCGGTGGTGCAGTCGTCGTCGGATCAGACCACGGTCGGCGGCTTCGTCGCGTTCGTCACGTCGATGCTGCTGATCATCTCGCCGCTCAAGCATCTGATGGACGTGAACCAGCCGTTGCAGCGCGGCATGACCGCAGCCGAGCTGATCTTCGGCCTGATCGACGAGCCGGCCGAGCCGGATGGCGGCGGCCAGCCGCTCGAGCGCGCGCGCGGCGAGGTCGAATTCCGCGACGTGTCGTTCTCGTACGGCGCGAACGCCACGCATAGCCGCCACACGCTCGACCAGGTCTCGTTCAAAGTCGCGCCGGGCGAGATGGTCGCGCTCGCGGGGCCGTCGGGCAGCGGCAAGACCACGCTCGTGAACCTGCTGCCGCGCTTTTTCGATCCGACCGGCGGCGCGATTCTGGTCGATGGCGTCGCGCTGCCCGACTACGATCTGCACGCGCTGCGCAGCCAGATCGCGATGGTGAGCCAGGACGTCGTGCTGTTCAACGACACGATCGCGCACAACGTCGCCTACGGTCAGGAGGTCGACGCCGACAAGGTCAAGGCGGCGCTGCGCGCGGCCAACCTGTGGGACACCGTGCAGTCGATGCCGCAAGGTATCGAAACGCTGGTCGGCGACAACGGCATGATGCTCTCGGGCGGCCAGCGCCAGCGTCTTGCGATTGCGCGCGCGATCTACAAGGACGCGCCGATCCTGATTCTCGACGAGGCGACCTCGGCGCTCGATTCCGAATCCGAACGCCACGTGCAGGCGGCGCTCGAAACGCTGATGAAGGGCCGCACGACGCTCGTGATCGCGCACCGTCTTTCGACGATCGAGCGCGCCGACCGCATCCTCGTGATGGAAGCGGGGCGGATCGTCGAGCGCGGCAGCCACCGCGAACTGCTGGCGCAGGACGGGCTGTACGCGCATCTGCATCGCATCCAGTTCCAGCAGAGCGCGGCCTGATCCAGGGTGTTTGAGCGGCGCGCGTGTTCGCGTGGCGCTGGTCGCATTCGTGATGAACCGCCGCGCCAGCGGGACCTTGATCCGCGCGGCGAAGATGCTGAGGCGCTTGCGGCGCAGCGTGCCGTGCATCGGTGCCGAGATGCAGGCGCCGGGAATCGAGCGGCGCTTGGCCTCGGCGCTATGGCGTGGCCTTGCTACTCAGCCCCGCTATTCAGCCTCGCCTTGATCCGCACGGCGAAGATGCTGAGGCGCTTGCGGCGCAGCGTGCCGGGCATCGGCGCCGAGATGCTGCCGCCGGGAATCGAGCGGCGTTCGGCCTCGGCGCTATGGTGCGGCCTCGCTGTTCAGCCACGCTATTCAGCCGCGCTTCCCACGCACGACGCGCTTGAGCCAGATCCCCGGCGCATACACCGCTGGGCAGCTCGCATACAGAAACATACGGATACGCAGCCCGAGCTTCACGCCGGCGCCGCGTGTCAGCAGCGCGACACGCTCGCCGAAGCTTCGCGCCTCGAACATCGCCGCGATGAACCGTTCGCGCGCGAGCTTCGGCGCCATCGCGGCGCGCATGCGCTCGCCGAGGCCGGCGACGTCCGCGTCGCGCTGCAACTGCGCGAGTTCGGCGAGGCCATAACGATTGCTCTGGCGCATCCGCGCGATCAGTTCATCGACCGACCGGTAGCGGCGTTTGCGCGACAGCCCGCCGCGCCGGTAGCGCACGAGCGGCTCGCGCAGGCTGATCGCGCCACCCGAGAGGATCGCGCGCAGCACCATGATCTGGTCTTCGGCCGCGGCGCCCGGCAGCATCGGCCCGAAGCGCTCGAAGAGCCGCCGCGACCACGTGTGCGCCGCGCCGATCAGCCACGGGCGGCCGGCGAGCCAGTCGTCGAAGCTGCGATAGCGGTCGAGTTCGTCCGGGCTCACGCGCTCGTGCACGTGGCCCGCTTCGTCCATGTCGGCGAGATCGGTGGCGATCAGGTCGGGGCGGCGCTCGTGGGCGAGCCAGCAGTCGACCACGCGCTCGCAGCGCTCGGGCGCGGACATGTCGTCGCCCGCCGCGACGAACAGCAGCTCGCCGTGCGCCATCAGGGCGAGCTGCGACAGGTGCGCGCTGATGCCCTGGTTGACCGTGTTGCGCCGGGCGATCACGCGATGCGGTCCGGCGTAGCCGGCGAGCGCCGCTTCGATCGCGGCGAAGGTGGCGTCGCTGGACGCATCGTCGGACACGATGATTTCGAGCGGCTCGTAGGTTTGCGCGAGCGCGCTGCGCACGGCATCGCCGATCTGCTGCGCCTGGTTGTAGGCGATCACGAGCATCGAGACGAGCGGGCGCGCGGTGTTGGAGGCGGATGTGGCGGACATGCCGGATTCATCTGCCCCGGCGGGCCCGCCGGTCGGGACGCCGGCGTTGGACGCACCCGACGCGGAGGGCACGTCGGGCGTATCAGGCGCATCGGGTCCATCTGACGCACCCATGCCCGACGCCGCGAACCGCGCGGGCGCGTCGGACGGGTCTGGCGGATCAGACAGGGAAAACGAGGCGGGCGGCAGGCTGTCGGTCATGGAGTCGAAGCGGAAGCGATTGGCCTAGATTCTAGCCGTTGGCGGCCATGCCGCGCGACGCGGGCGGCTTGCGGCATGGTGGCCGCGAACCTGAGCGGGTCCGCACCCGATTTCCGCCCGAGCCCCGGCAGGCCGCCCGACATGAGTCTCCCGAAACCCATCCTTTACAATTGCCGCTGCCCCGAAACTCCGCGCGCGGCTTGCTGTGAGCGTGCGCCTCACCGAGACCCGAGCCTTGCCTGAGTCAACCCGAGAGCCGTCCCGCGACGCGCACCGCCTGCCCCTCACCGACATCGCGCTGACCGCCCAGGCGCTCAAGAACAGCGGCGGCGCCGAGCGCTACACGCGCGACGTGATCGCCGGTCTGCATCGGCTCGGTCTGCGCCCGACGCTGTTCGCCCGCGAGATCGACCGCGCGCTGCCCGAGGCGGCGTGGATCGACGCGCAGCCGCTCGACGTGCGCTGGGCGCCGCGCAAGCTGCGTAACCTCGCGTTCGACTGGCGCCTGAAGCAGCGCCTGAAGCGCCATCGTCCCGCCTGCGTGTTCTCGATCAATCACTCGACGCATGCCGACGTCGCGCTGTGCGGCGGCACGCATCCGGGTTCGCTCGAAGCCGCGGGCCGCGTGCCGCGCCGCAGCGACACATGGCAGATCGAACTGGAGCGGCGCGTCTACACGCGCGCGCGCTCGATCGTCGCGCATTCGCAATTGATGAGCCGCGAGTTGCAGCGTTTCTATGACGTGCCGGCGGAGCGTATCGACGTGCTCTATCCGCCGGTCGATACCGCGCGCTTCAAGCCGCTCGACGCGGCCGAGCGCGCCGCCGTGCGCCGCCAGTTCGAGCTGCCCGAGGACCGCGTGATTTTCCTGTTCTCGTCGACGAGTCATGAGCGCAAAGGCTACCCGCTGCTCGAAGCGTTTTTCGAGCGCACGACGCTGCCGGTGTGCCTCGTGGTCGTCGGCCGGCCGGTGCCGAAGACCGGCGACACGATCCGCTACGCGGGCTACAGCAAGGAGATCGGCAAGCTGTTTGCGGCCGCCGATTTTACGGTCGTGGCGTCGGCGTACGAGCCGTTCGGCCTCGTCGGCGTCGAGTCGGTGATGTGCGGCACGCCGCTCGTGATCGCGGATAACGTCGGCTCGGCCGAGACCGTGACCGGCGCGGCGAAGATCGAGTTTTCGCGGCAAGAGGCGGGTAGCTTCGAGCGCGCGATCGGCGAGGCGGTGGAGCGCGTGAAGCGCGGCAATGCGCGGATCGCGGAGCCGCGCGCGAGTCTCGTCTACGACCCGGGCGTCGATGCGCATGTCGCGGCGCTTTACGAACTGTTCACACGCTGATGAGAGGGTTCAAACATGGGCTCAATCACGGGCTCAAGCGTGAGCCCAGCCCTGCGCCGAGCCGTGCCGGGCGCCTTAGCCCGGTCGCGCGCCCGTGGTCGTGCGCGCAACTTCCGCCAGCTCCCGCTTTCTCGCGTCGATCATCGCCAGCAGCGTCGCGACGAGCAGTGCGAGCAGCACCGTCACCATGATCGGCACGAGCACGTCGATCGTGAGCCCGAAGATCACGGTGCTCGTCGCGACCGCGAGACCTGTGTACGAGGCCGCGCGGATCACCGGATCGGCCATGTGCCGGTGCCGCCAGAAATACACCGCCATGCCGTGATAGAACAGCAGCAGCGCGATTACGCCGATCGCGCCCATTTCGGCGAGCGTCGAGAAAAAGTCGCTGTGCGCGCGCTCGTTGACGATCTCGGCCTTCACCTGGCCGCGCTTGGCCATCGCGCCGAGCTCATCGACCAGATGTCCCTTGCCGATGCCATAGAGCGGATGCCGCTCGAAGATCATCCGCGATGCGTTCCACAGTTGCAGGCGCAAGCCGGTGGCCGTGTCGTCATCGCCCTTGTGCATCATCGACACGTCGTTCGGCACTTCGGCGAGGCGCTTGTGAATCCGCCCGGTCGAGAGCAGCGCGCCCGCCGCGAGCACGATCGCGAGCGTCACGATCACGAGACGCTTTTTCTGCGCGAACCACCGGTACTGGATGCCGAGCAGCACAACGAACACCGGCACCGCGAGCCAGCCGCCGCGCGTGCCCGACAGATACGACGCATAGCCGCCGCCGACGAGCGCCGCGAGGCGCGGCAGCAGCATGCGCCAGTCGCGCGGGTTGTCCCAGCCGAGCGTAAACACCGACAGGAAGCCGAGCAGCAGCGCGGTGTCGCCGAACGGAATCGCGTTCGTGTAGGAGTTGTTGAGCCGGTTCGCATCGGTCCAGCCGCCCGGCGGCTGGTCGAGGAACGCCCACAGGCCGACCGCGAGCGCGCCGGCCGCGCAGCCCCAGCCGATCATGCGCAGATTGCGCGACGGCAATTGCCGCAGCAGCAGGAACACCGGCAGCGCGAGCACGAAGCGCGACAGCGCGTCGAACTGCCGGGGCAGCCAGTAGCCGAGCACGAGCTGCTGCGCGCCGATCGCGACGACGAGCGCGAACATCCCGACGGTGAACCAGCGGTAGGTGCGCAGCGCGGAGAAATAGCCCGGCATGCGCCGGTTGACGACGGCCGCGCCCAGCGCGAGCGCGACGATGACGAAAAAGCAGTAGCCGGTGCCGCCGCGCCACATCAGATTGACCGCGGGGGCGAAAAACAGCAGGGCCGTAGTGAGACAGACCAGACTGGGAGCAAAAATCATAGGCCTACGATATGAATGAACACTACCGTTCCGGTGGTGAAATTGCGGGGACGCCGGACCCTTCGAGTCGTTGCAAGACGGTAGAGCGATCCGGATTATAACCATGCGTCTCCTTGCAAAATGCTTGCTGCCGAACGCGGTAAGGCAGCCGCCGCCTCGCGCCCATGCGCGGGCGACGGCGGTACAATCGCGCGAAACTCATGGCCGGCGCGCGGCGCATGCCGCGCCCAAGCCCCGCTCAACGGACCGAATCGATGTTCTCAATCATCATCCCGACCTGGAACAACCTGCCGTATCTGCGCCTCGTGATCGAGAGCCTGCGGCGTCACTCGACGCACGCGCACCAGATCATCGTGCACGTGAACGACGGCTCGGACGGCACGCTCGCCTGGGTGCGCGACGAGGGCATCGAGCACACAGCGTCGCCGGGCAATATCGGCATCTGCCATGCCGTCAACATCGCGGCGGCGCGCGCGCGCGCGGACTACGTCGTCTACATGAACGACGACATGTACTGCTGCCCCGGCTGGGACGACGCGCTCGCGCGGCGCCTCGCGCAGATGCCGGCCGATCACCTCTTCATGCTGTCGGGCACGATGATCGAGCCGGTCGATTCCGGCAATCCCTGCGTGGTCGTGCAGAACTTCGGCCGCGACGTCGAGACGTTCCGCGCCGACGAGCTGGTCGCCGCCGCGCCGCGGCTCGCGCGGGCCGACTGGCGCGGCGCGACGTGGCCGCCCACGCTCGTGCATCGCGACTGGTGGCACAAGCTCGGCGGCTACAGCAGCGAGCTGAGCCCCGGCATGAGCAGCGACAACGACTTCTCGATGAAACTCTGGGATGCCGGGTGCCGCGTGTTTCTCGGCGTCGGCGACAGCCTCGTCTATCACTTCCAGCAGAAAAGCACCGGCAAGATCGTCAAGAACGACGGGCGCCGGCAGTTTCTCAACAAGTGGGGCATGACGCAGGCGACGTTCGACCGCTACTACCTGCGTCGCGGCAGCGCGGTCGAGGGCGGCCTGGCGGTCAGCGAGCCTGAGCGCACGGGGCGTCTGCGGCGCGCGCTGCTGAAGTCGCGCATCAAGCGGGCGTTCGGTTAGGGGCTGGAAGGGCGGGGTGGTGAGGCTGGCGGGCGCGAAGGGCGAATGCGCGACTACATGCGACTCAGTGCGGCGCTGCGGCACGAGGCGCGCGGTAATACGGGTCCCGAACTGGCGCGTTAGCACGACAGCGCCAGCCTTAAGCTGTACGCAACTGCGCCGCACGCAGGCGCTGCAACATGGAATGCAGACGCTGCATATGGACGTCACACGCCGCATGCAGCGCCTCGCACCCGCGCATCACCGCGCATCAAACGCCGCCGGTCACGAGCGGCAGCACTGTCAGATCAGGATGCGTGCCGTCGACGATACTGCGTCCCACGTGCACCGCTTCGTAGAGCGCTTCGTCCTGGCTCGCGAAACTTTCTTCTCCGTCCGCATGAAACGGCACCGAGTGGCCGGGGATATGCGGATCGGCGCCGGGATGGCAGACGTAACCGAGATACGTGTAGCGGCTCTCTCGCGCGTCCTGCGCATGGGCCGGGTCGGGCGGACTCGTTGGAACGGGCGAGACGTGTATTTCGAAGCCTTCGTAGGCCACCGTCTGCCAGGCTGCGGTGTCATCGGCCATGGCCGCCTCCGTCTTGATCTTCCTGTCAGAAAGTCTAGGTGATTTGCCGCCAAAACGCGCGTGCGGGCGGCTACGGCAAAACCATGACGGCGCGAGCGCCCCGTGCGCTTCCGTCAGATAAAATGGCGCGCTTTGCCCGGATTCGACTTCGCCCATGTGGTTCAAAAACCTTCAGTTGCACCGTCTTCCCGCTCCGTGGTCCGTCACCCCCGAACAGATGCAGAAGTGGCTCGCGCCGTACGCGTTCGCGCCGGGCGGCGGTCTCGAAACGCAAAACCAGGGCTGGGCGCCGCCGCGCGAGGGCGACTCGCTCGTCTACGCGCTCAACGGCCAGATGCTGCTGACGTTTCGTGCCGAAAAGAAGCTGCTGCCGGCCTCGGTCGTCACCCAGGTGACGCGCGAGCGCGCGCTCGAACTCGAGGAACAGCAGGGCTTCAAGCCCGGCCGCAAGCAGATGCGCGAACTCAAGGAGCAGGTCACCGACGAACTGCTGCCGCGCGCGTTCAGCATCCGCCGCGACACGCGCGTGTGGATCGACTGCAAGAACGGCTGGCTCGTGATCGACGCGGCTTCGCAGGCGGTGGCCGATGAAGTGCGCGGGCTGCTCGTGAAGTCGATCGATCAGCTGCCGCTCGCCACGGTGCGCGTCGCGCAGTCGCCGGTGGCGGCGATGACGGGCTGGCTGCTCGACGGCGACGGCCCGGCCGGCTTCACGCTCGACCAGGACACCGAGCTGCGCTCGCCGACCGAAGGCAATGCGACGGTGCGCTACGTCGGCCACACGCTCGACGCCGAGGACATGCGCCGCCACATCGAAGCGGGCAAGCAATGCATGCGGCTCGCGATGACGTGGAACGATCGCGTGTCGTTCGTGCTGACGCCGTCGCTCGCGATCAAGCGTGTCGCGCCGCTCGACGTGCTCAAGGAAGCGAGCGATCCGACCGCGCAGGACGACGACGAGCGCTTCGATTCCGACGTCGCGCTGATGACGGCCGAACTCGACCGCATGCTGGGCGATCTCGTCGACGCGCTCGGCGGGGAGCCGGGGGATGAGGCGCTGGGCTTGCCGCGGGCTGTGGCGGCTTGAGCGAAACGCGGGGCCATGCGTGGGCTCGCCTGAGTTGAGTGCGGCGGCCTGGGTGTGGCCTGGGTGTGAGCCCAGCGTGGCTCATACGCGGACAAAAAGCGGACAACGAGTGGGCAAAGCGCAGACACGGCGCACATAAAGCCCCGCGCAGCCCCTGCCCAAATCAGCGTCTGCGGAAAAACGATTGCCGCATCAACAGCTTGCGGATCTTTCCGGAAAGTTACCCACAGATTTGCCAACAAAATCTGTGGGTAACTTTGCGCGGGGTCCGTCTTCGGGATGCGGGCGATGCGTTCAAGGCCACCTCGCCCGTCCCGTCATTCCTCGATCAGCAACGCGCGCCTGCGCCGCAGCAGCGCCGCGCCGAGCGAAACCGCCGCGCCGATGCCGCCCATCGTCAGAGAGAGCGCGACGATCAGCGGCCCGGTTTGCGTACGCGCGGAGAACACGCTCACGAGCAGGCCGGCGAGCGGCTGCGTCATGTTGTTCAGCAGGATCGCCACGCCGATCGTCTTGCCGTAGTCCTCGGGCGGAATGATCTGCAGACGCGCGCTGCGGATGTAGACGTTGAACATCTTGTCGAAGCCGACGATCAGCAGAAAGCCGAGCGCATAACCCCACGGCGCCGCGCTCGCGCCCGCGATCACGCCGCCCGCGCAGATCGTCACGAAGGCGACGAGGCCGAGCACGCGCGCGGGCCAGCCGGCGCGCGCGACCGTCAGCAGCACCAGCACCGTGGCGATCGCGCCGGCCGTTTGCAGCCCCGCGTAGTAGCGGCTCGATTGCGCATGCAGGCCCGTCACCATCGCCGCCGAGGTCGCGAGCGTCACGCCGATCACGAGGTTTTCCGCCGCCGCGAGCATGATGACCTTCTTCAGGCCCGGCAGTGTCCACACATGATGCAGCGCGATGCGCAGTGGCTGCGTCCAGTGGCCGGCCGGCGCACGCGCGAGCGCGGGCGCGCGAAAGCCGCTCAGGCGCTGCCACAGGAACAGGGCGGCGTCGGCGGCGAGAAACAGCACGCCGGTCGCGGCGACCACGCTTTCCCAGTGCCACAGGCCGAGCAGCAGCGCGGCCAGCATCGGCCCGAGCACGAAGCCTAGCTGGTCGGCCAGTTGCGAATAAGCGAGCACGCGCTGGATCTGCTGCGTGCTGAAAATCTGCGGCAGCATCACTTCGCGCGCCACGAGGCCCTGGCTCGTCAGCACGCCGCACGCGGCCGACAGCCCGATCAGCCAGCCGATGCCGCCGAACAGCACATACGCGGCGATGCCGCCGAAGCAGGCGAGCGCGCGCACCGCCTGGCTCAGGCGCATGAGCCTGAGCGGCGCAAAGCGGTCGCAGAGCGCGCCGAAAAACGGGAACACGAGATAGCGCGGCAGCGTTTCGATGAAAAACGCGAGACCCGACCACGAGACGTCGTGCGTCGTCTGGAATACGACGAGCGGCACGAGAAAGAGCAGGATCTGATCGGCGAGGCGCGCGACGAATAGCGAGCAGAAGAAGGCGTAATGGTTGACGCGCACCGTGAATGTCTCGCCGCTGATAGTTGGATAAAGGGGCGAGACCGATGCTATCAAAGATCATGCGGGCGCGGCGGCGCGCCGTGCCACACGGCATCGCGCCATGCCGCGCGGGGGCTACTCGCCGCGATACGCCTGTTCGAGCGGCGCGATATCGAGCTTGACCATTTTCATCATCGCGGCCATGACGCGGCTCGCTTTCTCGCGGTCCGGGTCGAGCAGCATCTTCAGCAGCACGGTGGGCGCGATCTGCCACGACACGCCGAAGCGGTCGCGCAGCCAGCCGCACGCCCACGGCTCGCCGCCGTCGAGCAGCCTCGACCAGTAGCGGTCGACTTCTTCTTGCGAGTCGCAATGCACGAACAGCGAGATCGCCGGCGTGAACGAATACTGCGGGCCGCCGTTCAGGGCCATGAACTCCTGGCCCTCGATTTCGAACGTGACGGCCACGACCTTGCCCGCCGGCCCGGGGCCGGCATCCGTGTAGTGCAGGGTGGTGGCGATGCGGGACTCGGAGAACACCGAGATGTAGAACTGCGCGGCTTCTTCCGCATTGCCGTCGAACCACAGGCACGGCGCGATTTTCTGCATGACGTTGCTCCTTGGGGATTGCTGCGGGTTGAGCGTTGGGTTGGCGTCAGGTGGGGGCGTGGGCGCATCGGCGAGTGTGTCGTCAGGCACGCGGGGCGTGCCTGACGGTCGCTCGCTCGATGGTTCGTCTGGCGGAGGCGGCTTGCGGCCGGTCTGTGGTCGCTGTATGGCGGCTTATGGCCGTTGATGGCGACTGAGTGAGCGCGGCGTGGCCGCAAGGCGAGGGTTATTTCCGCTCTTCCGACGGGCACTGCATCGTCGTCATCGCCTGCTGGATTTCCTCGGCGCTCAGGTCGCGCTTGTGCGTCGCGAGCGACCAGCTATGCCCGAACGGGTCCTTGACCTGGCCGTAGCGATCGCCCCAGAACATATCGGTGACGGGCATCGTGACGGTCGCGCCCGCGTCGACGGCCTGCTTGAAGCTTGCGTCGACGTCCTCGACGTAGTGATGGATCGTGACCGGCGTGCCCTTCAGCGTGTTCGGGCCGAACGCCTGATGCTCGGGCCATTCGTCGGTCAGCATCAGCATCGAATCGCCGATTTTCAGCATGGCGTGCATGACCTTGCCGTTCGGCCCCGGCAGACGCATCTGCTCGACGGCGTTGAAGGCTTTCGTATAGAACGCGATCGCTTCGGCGGCGTTCGCGCAGATCAGGTACGGCGTAAGCGAGTGCATCCCGTCCGGGATGGCTTTGACGGTGCTGCTGGTCATGACGGCGACTCCTTCGGGTAACGGTTTGATCAATGGAAAGACCGGCTGTGCGAGCCAGGTCTTCAACGTTACGACGAGTCGGTGACCGTTGAGTCGACACTTTGGAAAAAATATTTTTGAGAGGTGAAGGGGCGCTATGTGGCCCCCGTTTTCGCCCTCGCTTAGCCCTCATGGCCGGCGTGCCAACCGGTCCGCTAACCCGCCGGATTGTCTTCGTCCGGCGGCGGTGCGGACGATGGCGCCGCGTTGCCCATCGGGGCGCCGAGAATGCTGATCTGGAACGTCGGAGTGGCCGCGAGCGATTGCAGGGTCGCGTCCTCGGGGATGCGCGCGTAGAGCGGCAGGATCACCGAGCCGCCGATCACCACGCGCCGGCTGTTGTCGGCGGGACGCAGCCCCCACACGTCCTGATAGACGACCGGCACCGTCACGCCGTCGCGCGTCGTGTTGCCGATGTAGAGCATCACGTGACCGCCGATGTAGATCAGCGTGCGCAGCGGTTCGCCGTGCCCGGCGAGATAGTCGAGCCGCTCGGCGGGGGTCGACCCGGACAGGTCGATCATGCGCCCGGCGCTCATCTGCGTCGACGAATGGCGCGGCAGCCATACGCCGAACGCCGCGAAAATGCTTTGCAGTTCCGACGAGCAGTCGTTGTAGAGCCCGCTATTGCCCCAGCCGTACGGCCGCCCGATCAGCGCTTTCATCAGCATCGCGAGATGGCGTGGCGTTGCGGCGAGCGGCATCGGTGCGATCTGCGCGGCGTCGAGCGACGCGGTGCGGATCAGCGCGCGGCCATCGACGTCGCGGGCGGGGGCGAGGAGTGTGTATGTGACGGTAGCGGCCTTGCTTGCGGATTCGTTGGTGGTTGCGCTTGCCGATTCGCGTTCGGCATCGGTTGTGGGCTCATTGAAGGTTTTGTTGGCGGTTGCATGTGCGTTGTCGCCGGTAGCGGAGCCGTCGGCGACACGGGCCGTGCCATGCGCCTTCGCTGTCGTTGCCGTCGCCGGGGAAGAAGCCGGCACCAACGGCAATAACGTTCCCGCCGGCGCGTCGAAACGGAACACGCCGTGGCTGTCGCGCACCGCCGCCGACGCCACGATCACCGCGCCAAGCGATTTCCCGGCCGCCGCGCGCCATTTGTCGACGAAACGGTCGTCGGCGAATGCGACGCCGTCGCTGCGCACCCAGCCCTGCACATCGGGCGTCTGCACGTAATGCCACGCGCCGTCGACGCTGCTGCCGAGCACGTAAAGCGGCGTGCCCGGCCGTACCGCCGAAATCTGCAGGTTGTCGAACGGATAGCCTTCGCCAGCCAGATGGCGGTCGTAGAACGACGGATCGGTGGTCGGCAACTCGCGCACCAGCAGGTTGCCGGTGGCGATTGCGCGGCGTTCGGGCTGATAGGCAGGCGTCTGCGCGAACTGCTCCACGTTCATGTTGCTTGCGATCGCATCGATCCAAGTCTTGTCGTGCGGACGGAAGTTCTCACCATAGCCGAGCGCGGCACCGTGCTTGCCGGTGTTGTCGAATTTACCGATGCGGCGCTGCTGCAGCGCGACGATGTCGGCGCCCTGCTCGCGAAAGACGCGCGCCGTCACGTAAGCGGCGTTCCATGGCGACGGGGCGTTCGCGCCGGTGCCGAAATAGCGCGCATAGAGCGCGTGAAAGTGCGCCTGCTGATCTTCGGCGCTGAAGAACGGCCGGTCGTAGTCCGGGCTGTGCGGATCGAGCCAGTGATCGACGTTCTGGTCGTAGTGGTCGAGCGGGAACAGCGTGAGGTTGTCGACGAAGGCGTGCGTGTCGCGCGGCGGCGTCGGATTGCTGCACGCGACGAGCGTCGTGACGGCGGCGCCGAGCACGGCGGCGCGGCACAGGCGGCGCGCGCAGCGCCACGAAAAAGCGGAGCGGGGCGGAACGGCAACGGGCATGGAGATCTGGCGTAGGGGGTCCAAGGGCACGATGATACGGGCTCGGCGATTCGCGCGGGTCTTCCTGGGGCTTTCCTGTGGGTTTTGCCCCGTGTTGTCCACGTTGTTGTCCATTACACTCGCCTTATCTATCAACACCGTGCCTCGCAACGTTGCGCCGCAACACCGAATACCCATGCGAGGCATGCCGACCGACAAGGAGCACGATATGAAAACCAGCGCACGCAACCAGTTCAGCGGCGAAGTGACCGGCGTCAAGCACGGCGCCGTCAACGATGAAGTGATCTTGCGTACCGGGGACGGTCTCGAGATCGTCGCGATCATTACGCATGGCAGCGCGCAGTCGCTTGGACTGGCGGCCGGCAAGAAGGCGTTTGCGCTCGTGAAGGCTTCGTCGGTGATCGTGATGGTCGACGTGGCGAAGCACCAGGTGTCGGCACGCAACTGCATCGCGGGGAGCGTGGCGTCGGTCACGAAGGGCGCGGTCAACTCGGAAGTGACGATCAGCGCCGACGGTGCGCAGATTGCCGCGATCATCACGAACGACAGCGTCGAGCGCCTCGGGCTCGCGAGCGGTAAGCCGGCGACCGCGATCTTCAAGGCGTCGAGCGTGATCGTCGGCGTCGAGTGAGCTTGCAACCCGCTGAGTCTTGTTGGGCAAGGCTCGCTGTTTTGCTTGCCGAGCCCCTTGCCTGACGGCTGCCCTGATTGTGCCGGGCGCCCAGCGGACGGCAAGGGGCCGGTTCACCGTGGCTTGGCGTTTGTGCCGTAACACGCCGCTTACAGCCTCGCCAGTTCCGCTAGACAGGCCTTTTTGACGTCCCGCAACGAACGGTCATGGACCTTGCCGAGCGCAGCTTTAGCGCGTTTGACATAGGCAGGGATATCCGGAACGGTGTCTTCGATGAACGGCGCGGAGCAAACGCGATTGACACCCAGCACCGGCCCGTTGCCGGGATCGATGGCCTTGAGAACCGCGCGCGGACTTTTGGGGAGCGCGTACGCTAATCCGATGCCAAGGTCTTCGGCGTTGCCGCTGTCCGCTCCCTCTGCCAGCTTGGGGACCAGTGCGATCCACGCCGTGCTGCCGGAATCGATATGGGTGAGCACGTTGTCCCATTCCGATTCAGACATTCCATTCACCACCGCTTTTGCGCCCTGGTCGTTGATTTGCCTGGCAAGGGCGGAGGGATTTGCTTCGGCGCTTGCGTTTGCCGCGGCGCAGGCCAGGGCGAACGTGAATGCGAAAGCGAAACCGGATGCACGTTTCATTGAACAACCTCGAGCCGATGATCGCCGCTCGCCCATATGCGATGACGAGTCTGGGGACCCAGGATAATGCAGCCCTCGGACGCCGTACCCGGATGATTCCGGCTATCGCCATGAATGCGGAAAGCACTTCGTCCGAACGTATTGGTACCGGGCAGCGGCGACAGATTGAGCGTGCCGGGCCCGGTGTGGGGGGACGTGTGAGGCGAGCTTATCTGGTAATTGCCGCGCGGGATGGGGCCGATGTTGGAAATCGCCTGCATGGCGGGATTGTTTTTACCGGTTGCCGCGCCGGAGTAACCACGTTCGACGAGTTCTCCATTAAACGAGAGGTTTCCGGTGCTTTGCTGATAGGACCACGGCATTTTCTGTTTGTCTCCCAAGTGCCAAAAAGATAAGGCTAGTCGAATGGGGGGGCGGTGAATATGGGCCGTGGCCCAAATACGGATGAAAGCGAAAATGCTGCGCGGTGTACCGCTCCCGACTTCGGTGCTTGTAATCATCGGGGCTCTGAAGGAGCAGGGGCAGTACGATGCGCGGGTATTTTCGTCGCCGCGCGTTGATGGATTCCTGAGCGCGGCACGTTTTTTGATGGAACTGATTCGGTTGCAATCAGGTAAAGAGAGGCCCGCATAGCGGGCCTTTGGGCACACTCTTTAGTGTGCTGACTATTCAGTTCCTTCAAGCGTTCGCTATCCCGTACGCCAAGCTCGATGGCATGTTGAAGCATGGCGACGGTGAGCGGCTCTCGCTTCGGTTCCTTCTTAATCCTGTGAAATAGAAAACGTACAATTGACGTAAACGGATCAAATACTCTTTCCCCTTCGAAATATCCATTGCAATCAAAATCGCCAGGACCAACATTGAGCCGGTCGAAAAATGCGTCCATGAATTCGGGGGAGTCATCTCCGGTCACGCCGAGATGGTCTTCCACGCTGGTCTCTGGGTTTATAGGAAGTCTTTCAGGATATAGAATTTTTTTCCGGATAAATTCAGTAAGCTCAACTGAAGCGTCATGACTGTCCATATTTTTATCGCAGGGAGATATTTAACTGACACTTTTCATGGTTGCATCGTTATAGTGAAGCATCGCTAGAACGGCGATTTTTATCAAATATCGCTAGATATCAAATTCGAAGCGTCAGCCGCCGATACGGTACAAGCGCCTCTCAGCGGCCCGTTTGCATACTCCGGATGGACACGCAAACCCGACGTCAATCCTTCACAAAGCCACGGCAATCCGACATCAGACAAAGATGAAAATAAGCCTGCCGGGCACGACCGCCATACCGTCCCACCGCCGCCCCGCTCCACATCGCCGCGCACTGCCCGAACACGCCGCTTGCTTTACACTGCACCCCTTGCCGTTTTTCTTTCCCGCTTTCATCACGGATGCCGTCATGTTCGAAGTTTCCGCCACCTCGCATCTGCCCAAAGCCGCGCAATACGAAGAACTCGTCGCGCAGGCGCGCTCGCTGCTCGCCGGCGAAACCGACTGGATCGCCAATGCGGCGAATTTTTCCTCGTTCGTGTTTCATTCGCTGAGCGATCTGAACTGGGCCGGTTTCTACTTTCACGATGGCCGCGAGCTGGTTGTCGGTCCGTTCCAGGGCAAGCCCGCGTGCGTGCGCATTCCGCTCGGCAAGGGCGTCTGCGGCACGGCCGCGCAAACCCGGCAGACTCAGGTCGTACGCGACGTGCACGAGTTTCCCGGCCATATCGCTTGCGATTCGGCGTCGCAATCGGAAATCGTCGTGCCGCTCGTCGCACCCGACGGCACGCTGATCGGCGTGTGGGACGTGGATAGCCCGCTCGTCGCGCGCTTCGACGAAGAGGACGCGAAGGGCATGGAAGCGCTGTGCGCGGCGTTCATCGAAGCGGCGCTGCCGCGCGGCGTGTAGTTTTTGCACGTTTTTTCCCGCGTGCAATTCGAGGTGCGCCGGCATTTGCCGCGAGGGTTCCCGCCACAGGCGTTTCATTTATCCGCATGAATGTGCATGACAGGCGCGCCAATGCGGCGCAACACGGCCCGACACGGCGAAGCGCAACGGCCCGCATCGCGCCGACGTATCCGCCGGCATTCGCCTGGCTTCCGTTTTAAACCACGGTCATCGGCTACCCGACGCTACCGGTGTTTATTTCATTCCGGTCTTCGCCAGCGGTGTTTTTCGCCGCGCCGGTCCGCCGGATCGCATGCGAAAGCCGCTATCATGCGCATGGTTGCCGCGCGCGGCGTGGAGCAGGACGCGCCGGCATGACCGTTTGCGCCCCGCGCGTAACGCATACATTCAATCGTCTTGAGGACTCGGGACCATAAGGCCGGCGCAATGCACGACCCCATCAACGTCGAAGCGCGCACGCGCGACGCCGCCCTGGCGTGCGCGCCGTATGGCATGTTCATCTGCACAGCGGGCGGCGTCTTCGAGACCGTCAACGCCGCCTTCGAGAAACTGACCGGCTACACGGCGCAGGAACTGATCGGCTGGCGCTCGCTCGAGTCGCTGCACGATCCGGCCGAACTGCTGAAGCGCCGCGCGGAATGGCCGCAGCTCGCGGCGCTCCGTTCGCGCTACGAAGGCGAGTGGACTTATCTGCGGCGCAATGGCTCGCGGGTTCGCGTCGCGTTCGCCCTCGCGCCCCTGAGCGCAGCTCAAGCCGATGCGTCGAATGGTGCGCCGGAGCGCTACGTCGGCATTGCAGTCGACATGACGCGCTATGCGCAATCCGAGGCGCGTCTCTGGTACGTCGCGCATCACGATGGCGTGACCCGTCTGCCGAATCAGACGCTGTTCATCGAACGGCTCGAACTGACGATCGCACGTTGCAAGCGCAACGGTCATGGTTTTACCGTGCTGATCGCCGAACTCGATCACCTGCGCAAGCTGCGCGATGCACTCGGTCTGCATGCGGCCGAACTCGTGCTGCAGATCGTCGGCGAGCGGCTGCGCGGCCTGTTTCCGCACGACGGCACGATCGCGTCGGTCGGCGGCACGCAGTTCGCGCTGCTCATCAACGAAAGCGGCGCGGCCGCCGATGCGTTCGCTGCCGAAGCGCTCGGCCGCCTCGCCGAACCGATCGATTACGCGGGGACCGCGCTGAACATCACCGCGAGCATCGGCATCGCCGCGTATCCGGCCGACGGCGCCGATGCGCCGACGCTGATGCGCCGCGCCGGCGTGGCGTTGTCGGCGGCATCGGCGGTGAGCCGCAACGCCGTGCGGCGTTTTTCGACCGCGCTCGAAGGGCAGGCCGCGCGTCGCTTCGAACTCGAGACGATGCTGCGCGACGCGCTCGAGCGTCAGCAACTGCACCTCGTGTACCAGCCGCAGGTGACGCTCGCGACGGGCCGCATCGCGCAGGTCGAGACGCTGCTGCGCTGGCATCATCCGCAGCGCGGCCTGATCAGCCCGGTCGAGTTCGTGCCGGTCGCGGAAGAGGCGGGGCTGATCGAGCGCATCGGCGAATGGGTGATTCGCACCGCGTGCCGCGACGCCGGTCTTCTGCTACGGCAGACCGGCACGTTGCCGCGTTTTGCGGTGAACGTGTCGCCGCAGCAGTTCCAGCGGCAGAATCTGTTCAACACGATTCGCGAGGCGCTCGAAGACGCGGCGCTCGATCCGTCCTGTCTCGAAGTCGAAATCACCGAAGGCGTGCTGCTCGGCGATACCGATCAGGCCTTGCAGACGCTGCATGCGCTGCGCGAACTGGGCGTCGAGGTCGCGGTGGACGACTTCGGCACCGGCTATTCGAGCCTCGCCTATCTGACGCGTTTTCCGCTCAACCGTATCAAGATCGACCGCTCGTTCGTGCTCGGCATGAGCACCGATCCGCAAAGCGCGGCGCTCGTCGGCGCGATCATCGCGATGGCACATGCGCTCAAGCTGCGCGTGACCGCCGAGGGCGTCGAAACGGCCGACCAGGCCGCGCAACTCGAAGCGCTCGGGTGCGATGAAGCACAGGGGTTCTGGTTCTCGCGTCCGCTGACCATCGCGATGCTGCGCAATGTGCTGAAGCCGTTGGGGACGGTTTGAGGGGCGCGGTGCCCGTTTGCGCATTCGCCAGTTTCGTTAGTTTCGTCAGTCGATCGATGCAGTGCAAAAGCGATCCTTTCTTGCTTTTTCGTCTTCTCGCCTTCTCGCGTTGTCGTTGCCGATTTACCGGCACTCGTCGATCTCGAGCGCGCCATTTGTCGTTCCCACCGATTTCTCCAATTCTTCTGCACCGCCGTTGACGGCGTTCGGGGTGGGTTCGAACGGCCGTGTATCGCCGAACTGTGTGGCAACAAGCATGGCGATGTTCTTGTGCCGGATGTCTTGCGACTCCGTCAGCAAATTGAATCGTCATCCTTGAAGAGTTGCCGACGCCTGGCGGCCTGATGCAGCAACATGCCGCGACACCAGAACAGCGCCGTGCCGTTTGCCGGTGCCGCCGAACCCGGCGGATTCCGCGCCGCCTGCCCGATGAAGGGTTTGTCCTGGGTATCCGTGAAGGGTTTGTCCCGATCCATTGCGAAAAATATCGGTGGGACAATTTGTTCTCCAGACAAGCACATCGTTCTCTACAGTGAAACAACTCGCCTATCTGCTGAATGCTCTGGACGTATTGGAAGCGGTCGCGCGTCCGCGCTCCGGTTCTTCCTTGTCCGCTATTGCGCGCGATCTGGAGTTCTCCAAATCCGGCGTTTTCCGCATACTCGCAACCCTCGAAAGCCGCGGTTACGTTCTCAAGAACGAGAGCGGCAATTTCGAAATCGGCCCCCGTCTGTTCGAATTGGGGGCCAGCATGCCGCAGAAGCAATTGCTGACAATCGCTACACCACTCATGGAAAGGGTGACGGCCAGCACCAACGAAAGTACTTACCTCTCGGTGTTAACCGGTTTTTCGATGGTGACGATTCACACGGTCGAGCCGACACAGACGATCCGGGTACATATGCCCGTCGGCGCGAGTGCCCCGGCGAATTGCACTGTTAGCGGTCTCGCCATGCTGGCGAATTTGCACGACCACGAGCTTCAGGCGATTCTTCCCGAACACCTGGAAGGAACCGCGCCGGACTCGATCGTCGACAAAGCGAAACTGCTCGCCGAACTCGGACGGATTCGGGCTCGCGGCTATGCCATTTCCGTGGGGAGCTGGAAGCCCGACACCGGCGGGGGCGCGGCACCGATCTTCAACAAGCAGGGACGCGTCATTGCAACCTTCGGCGCGGCGGCACCGATTTCCCGTCTGTCGCCTGAACGGTTAGAGATGCTTGCGATTGAGTCGCAGAAGGCCGCCACCGAAATATCCGCTGCCATGGGTTTTGTTGCCCATGCTTTATCCGGCAGCCTCGCGGCGAGAGGAAACTCCGAGGAAGAGCCATGACCGCTAGCCAGAACCTGTTGGTATTCATCTCCGACGAACATAACCCGAAGATCATGGGCTGCAGCGGTTCGTCCATTGCCGTGACGCCGCATCTGGACGCATTGGCGGCGCGCGGCACCCGTTTCTCCGCCGCGTATTGCAATTCGCCGGCCTGCGTGCCGGCCCGTGCCGTCCTGGCCACCGGGCGATACGTGCAGGATCTCGGCAACTGGGACAATGCGCAGCCGTTCGACGGTTCGGCGATGAGTTGGCACAGGCGGATTCGCGATAGCGGGTCCGACGTGACCGCGATCGGGAAATTGCACTTCCGCTCCAGCGACGACGACAACGGCTTCACCGAGGAGATCGTCCCGATGCATGTCGTGGATGGCGTCGGCGATCTGGGCGATCTGATTCGCGACGAATTGCCCGTACGCGGGGGCGTCGCCCAGATGGCGATGAGCGCGGGACCGGGGGAGTCGTCCTATACCGCATACGACCGGGACATTGCGGCGCGGGCCCAAGCCTGGCTGAAGAACAAGTCGGCGGAAGCCTCGACGAAGCCGTGGGTGCTTTTCGTCTCGTTCGTCGCCCCGCATTTCCCGCTGACCGCGCCCCCCGAACATTTTTTCCGCTTCTACAACAACCCCGATCTGCCGTGGCCGAAGCTTTACGGCGAGTCCGAGCGCCCGAATCATCCTTATCTGCGGGATTACGCACACAGTCTTCCCTACGACGATTATTTCGACTCGCCAGAAAAGGTGAGGGCGGGGCTGGCCGGATATCTGGGACTCTGCTCGTTTCTGGACGAGCAGATCGGCCAGGTCATGTCATGCCTCGAGCGTTGCGGACTGGCCGACCAGACCCGCATCGTCTATACGAGCGATCATGGCGAAAACCTCGGCGCCCGAGGTTTGTGGGGTAAAACCACGATGTACGAAGAATCGGCGGGCGTGCCATTGATTATTGCCGGCGCAGGCTTTGGCGTCGGCCACGTCTGCACGACACCCGTTTCGCACGTCGATCTTTATCCTACGTTTCTCGAAGCCACTGGCGTGGAGCGTTTGCCGTCCGAAGCGGATCTGCCGGGGCAGTCGCTATTCGACGTGTGGAAGATGGAGAACGGCAGAACCGCATTCGCCGAATTCCACGGCATGGGCTCTAAAACGGCTGCCTATATGCTGCGGGACGATCAATACAAATACATCTATTACGTCGGTTATCCCGCGCAGCTTTTCGATCTGACGTTCGACCCGGAAGAGAAGCACGACCTTGCCGCGCTACCTGAGCAGCGCGAACGCCTGATCGCGTTCGAAAAGAAGCTCAGAACGTACTGCGATCCCGAAGCCGTCGATGCAAAAGCAAAGGCGGTGCAGAAAGCATTGCTGATCCAGCATGGCGGACGGGAGAAGGTACTCGAGAAAGGCGACTTTTCGTTTTCTCCGGCACCGGGAACAGCAGCGGTTTTCGAAAAGGCCAGTTGATCTTACTGACGTATGAATTAATTAGTACGCTTAATAGAGACGATTTCCGATTGGAGGACTCCGTGTCAGTGAACGAACAGCAGGAAACGTTGATCATCAACGCAAACGTCCTTACGCTGGACGCCAACAATACGATCGCGGAGGCCGTTCTGGTCCGCAATGGGCTCATTGCCGCCGTCGGCACCAACGCCGACGTGGCGGCGCTAAAGCATGACGGCGCCGTGGTAATCGACGCCGGGGGGCAGACCGTTTTGCCGGGATTCGTCGACGCGCATTCCCATGTGATGTTCGGCGGGCTGGTCAGCGAAGCGGTGGATCTGCTGGGCGCCGAATCCATAGACGAGATTGTCGACAAGGTTGCCAAACGCGCGCTTGAAACACCCGAGGGCGAGTGGATTCGCGCCTCGGGCTATGACCCCGACAAACTTCGCGAAAAGCGTCACCCGGGCATGGCCGATCTCGATCGTGCGTCGACGAGGCACAAGATCTGGATGTCTTCGGATTCGTTTCATTCGAGTACCGCAAACACGCTGGGGTTCGAGGCAATCGGCATCGGGAAGGGAACGCCGGGTCTCGAGGTCGACGCGGCCGGCAATCCGACCGGTGCGTATGCGGGCGACGTGGCCCATGTTCCGGCGCGGCAAAAGGTATTCGGCTTCATTTCGGACTCCGACGCCGAACGGATGATCCGTCTCATGGCCGATCGTGCCATCGAACGCGGCATTACCACCATTCATGCATTCGAAGGCAGCAAGATGGACGGTGACCGGGATATAGACATCATGATGCGAATCAAGGATTCGCTGCCCATTCATATCGTGCCGTACTACGAGACTTTCGATATCCCGCGCGCGCAGGCGCTCGGGGTACACGGTGTCGGTGGCTGCGGACGGTCCTGTCTCGACGGCATGCCGAATACTTTCGGTGCCGCGCTGCACAGCGGTTATGCCGACTGCTGCTCGAATCATGGCGTTCTGCTGCATGCGCAGGACGACATTAATACCCTGGTGAACGAAGCCTGCGCCGCGGGGTTGCAAGTGGGCGTACACGCGATGGGCGACGCCGCGATCGACCAGCTGCTCGATGCGTTCGAAAACGCGGAGGGAATCGCGCAGGGCCGCTCACGGCGCCATCGCATCGAGCATTTTCACGTTCCGACCACCGAGCAGATCGAGCGTGCGGCGAATCTCGGCGTCGTGCTCAGCATGCAGCCCGTTTTCACCTACCTGTGGGGCGGCACCGATGGCATCTTTTTCGAGCGCTACGGCGCGGAACGCTATAAACGGATCGACACGTACAAGGATATTCTGAACGCCGGTGTGGTCGTCGCGTGCGGAGCCGACCTGCCTGTCTATCCGGCCGATCCTTTCCTGTGGCTTCAATTGCTGGTCGAGAATCCCGTCGATCCGCGCCAAAGCGTTTCGATGGACGATGCACTCAGGATGTGCATCAGCAATGGAGCCTGGGCCGCCTTCGAAGAAGAAAAAAAAGGTTCTCTGGAAGCCGGGAAATTCGCGGACTTGATCATCGTCGATCGGAATCCTCTGACGTGTCCTCCGAAGGACTTGCGACAGACCAACGTCACGACAACGATGAAAAACGGTGAGGTGGTTTACTCGGTGCGGTGAACGCAATATTTGATAGGAGAAAAGCATGAAACGCCATTTCTTCAATCTAGCACTTCTTGCTGTAACGCTGATGGCCGGGGCTTTTGCCGGCAGCGCGGTTGCCGCGCCGATTCGCCTCGCCACCGGAGCGGACGGAAGCTTCATGTCCCTGATCGTCGCCGTGGATCAGGGGTTTATGAAAAATCAGGGCCTCGATGCCACGATCAAGCAATTCCCCGCAGGGGGGCTGGCTCTGGAATCGGTCGTGGCGGGCGATTCGGATATCGCGCTCGTCGCCGAACTACCGGCGATCATCGCGGCGGCGAAGGGCGCCAAAGTCAAGGCCGTCGCCCGCGGCGTCTACAGCAATCACCTGATTGGCCTCGCTGCGATAAACGGCATCAATAACGCGGGCGATCTCGTCGGTAAGAGCGTGGGCTACTCGAAGGGCACGGCCAGCGACTACTACCTGAATCGCTACCTCGACCATTACGGTATCGCCCGGGAGAAACTGAAGCTCGTGAATGTCGCTCCGCCTGAACTGGTCGCGACCATGGCGCGCGGCGACATTCAGGCCATGTTTTCGTGGGACCCGTGGTTCACCCGCCTGAAGGCGGTGATGCCGAACACGAAGGTGATCGGATGGTCGGGCGATAACGGCATCTATACGATGCAATTCTTCCTGATGTTTTCGGACGAATTGCTGAATCAGCGTCCTGAGGATGCGAGAAAAGCCTTTACCGCCATCAGGAATGCGACGGCCTGGCTGAACGACAGGAAGAACCGTCCGGCTGCGGTGGCCTTGATGTCGAAAGCCTTCCGGATTTCCACGGCGGATGCCGAACAGATGATGGATAGCGTGCAGTTCGTCGTCGACATGCCGCCTGCCTTTCCAAAGGACATGGTGAGCATCGCCGAATGGGTGAAACAGCAGGGAACGGTGCAGCCCTTCGATCCGAAGGCGCTGATCGACAAATTGATCACCCCTGTTCTCATCGACCGCTCGAATGCCGACGCGTCGTCAAAGGCGAATTCTCAACCGAAATCGTGATGGAGCAGGTGCAGCCATGAGCAATGCGAGCCTGGTATCGATTCGAGATGTGTCGTTCAAACATGCTTCCTTGCCGGCGGATAGCCCCGACATTCTGCGGGATTTATCGTTGTCGCTGGTGCGCGGCGAGTTCATGTGCATTCTCGGTCCGAGCGGTTGCGGAAAGACGACCGTACTGAATCTGATCGCCGGATTCGAGTCGCCCACGGCGGGCAGCATCCATATGGACGGCCGCCCGATCGACGGCCCGGGTGTGGAGCGCGGCGTCGTATTTCAGGGCGACGATTCTCTCTATCACTGGCTTACCGCGCAGGCCAATGTCGAATTCGGCCTGCGCGTGTCGGGAATGAAAAAAACCGAGCGCGCGGCCAAGGCGCGGCAATATCTGGCACTCGTCGGTCTGCGCGGACAGGAGCACAAATATCCGGCTGAACTGTCGGGCGGCATGAAGCAGCGCGTGAATGTCGCACGAGTACTGGCCTGCGAGTCGAAAGTTCTGCTGATGGACGAACCATTCGGCCAGCTCGATGCGCAGACCCGAATCGTGCTGCAAGACGAACTGGCGACCATCTGGCAAAAGACGCAGCGCACGGTGTTTTTCGTCACGCATGACATTGCCGAGGCGATCACGCTCGCCGACCGGATCGTTGTCTTGAAGCGCGGACCGCGTTCCAACGTCAAGGAGATCGTGAACTGTGATCTCGACCGCCCCCGGGACCGCAGCAACCCCAGGTTCGGCGAGCTTTATTCCCGCATTTCGAGCCTGATTGCCGACGAAGTGCTTGGTGTTCAAACCGATCGCGTGACATCATGAGCCCAGAGACCTCCGGTATTATGCAAACCCCCTTCGGATCACTGAAAAAGAAGCGGGCGTCGAAGCGTCGTTCCACGTTGGCTTCGACCATCATGTTGCTCGCCTCGTTGTCGGCCGGTGTGCTCATCTGGCATCTGGTGAGTACCTATATGTTCTCCTCGATCCTGTTTCCGGGGCCTTTGCAGGTCGGCACCGAGGCCATCGCGGAGATCCAGAGCGGCAGTATCTTCGTCGACATCGGCGCGAGCATGTTCCGTATTCTGGCCGGCTTTTTAATCGGCTCCGTGATCGGCATCGTTCTGGGCCTGCTGGTCGGTTTTTTCCCGATAGTCCGCTCGCTGTTCAATCCGTATCTGCAGTTCTTCCGTTTCATTCCGCCTATCGCCTGGGTCTCGCCCGCGATGATCTGGTTTGGCGTCGGCGAGGAATCGAAGATCTTCATCATCATCTACGGCACGGTTTTTACCGTATCGCTGAGTACCGCGCTTGGCGTAGCCGGTGTTCACACCAACAAGATTCGCGCGGCCCAGATGTTCGGCGCCACGGAATGGCAGATCTTCAGATGGGTGATCGTGCCGGCCGCCGTGACGCCGATTCTGCAGGGGATGCGCATTGCCATGGGCATCGCCTTCATGACGGTCATCGCCGCCGAGATGCTCGCGGCCAATGCGGGGATAGGTTATTCGATTCTCAATGCCCGGCTCTGGATGGCAACCGACAAAATCTTCGTGGGTATTTTCACTCTGGGCATCCTCGGCTATCTGACCGACAAAATTCTGGAAGTGGCGATCCACAGGTTTGGCCGGCGTTTCGATTCCAACGCGAAGAGATAGCAGGTACGAATCTGTTCTGACGGGAGCTGACCTCGATGAAGCTGACGGACGAAGAAATCGCCATGCTCAATGGAGAGCACGGCGAGGTAATGCGCGTAGCGCTGAAGATGCAGGTCGAAGTCGGCGAATACTTCGGCGCCGAAGATATGGTGAAGATCAGCTCGGTGCATGCTTCGGGCGACGTCGAGGAATTGGGTCTGGCCGGCGTCGAATATCTGGAGCAGGTCGCGCGCAGCGGCGCCCGCTGTGCCGTGAAAGCGGTCACCGACCCGCGAGGCTATGCGTTCGAGCCTCGATGCACGTTGAAGCAGTTGGAAACGACGAAGGAAATCGAAACGCGGACCGTCGCCGCATTCGAGAAGATCGGTCTTCTGAATTGCAGTAACTGCATCGTGTATCAAACCACGCTGCAACCGCATTTTGGCGAGCATGTAGCGTGGGGAGATACCGGGTCCGTGATCTATGCCAACTCCGTATTCGGCGCCCGATCGAATTACGAGTCGGGTCCTGCGGCATTGGCCGCGTCGCTGACAGGGCGCGTGCCCCGATACGGTTTTCATCTGGACGAATGCCGGAAAGCCAATGTCGTCGTGCATGTCGAAGATCAGCCGAAGGAATTGGCCGACTGGGGCGCGCTCGGCTGTTGTGTCGGCCGGCAACTGAACGGCTATTGGGATGTGCCGGTATTCGAGGGATTGACGTCGAAACCCGACAGCGACGCGCTCAAACACCTCGGCGCCGCACTCGCGAGCTATGGCTCGGCGGCGATGTTTCACATAGTCGGCGTGACGCCTGAGGCCCGGTCGCTGGAAGCGGCTATGTCGACCCAAAGAGAAATCCGTCATCTTCAGGTGCCCGAAGGCGCACTCGATAGTGTCTACCACGGTTGGAGCGGCGATTTCACGGAGGCCGATCTGGTGGTTTTCAGCGCGCCTCAACTCTCGCTCTTCGAGATCGTTTCCATTGCCGAGGCTCTGGAAGGCAAGAAGGTTCACCCGACAGTCAAGCTGATCGTCACGACGAATTCGCAGATCGCGGCTTCCACCGAGCAACTCGGTATTCGTGCGCGGCTCGAAGCGTCCGGCGCGGAACTGATCGCCGGCGTCTGCTTTTACCTCATGACGCCCCGGCAATTGTCCGAGTTGAATGGCTTCAGCCGGCTCGTCACGAACTCGGCGAAACTCGCGAACATCATGGCGGGGCAGGGCTATCAGGTGAAATTCCGGCGATTCGACGATTGCATCCGGGCGGCGACGCTGGGTACGCTGGCTTAATGAGGACACTATGCTTGAGCGCACTTTTTTCAATGCAAGCCAGAGCATGACAATGAGCCTCGAAGGCGAAGTCATCGTGTCGAATCATGGTTTGAGCGTTCGATACGATATCGACCCCGACCTTGGCGTTATCGCTCGACCCGACCATGATCTCTACGGCATGAGCGTGGTCAATAAGATCATCGTATTCAAATCGACGAAGGGCGGCGTATCGACAGGCTGGGCGCTGCTGAATCTCAGGAAGCGCGGCACCTGTCCCGCCGCCCTGGTTTGCGATATGACCAATCCCGTTTTCGTTCAAGGCGCGGTATTGGCGGGCATTCCGATCATGGACGGGTTTACCGACTCGCCGCGCAAGTACCTCAAATCGGGCGACCGCGTATTGTTCGACGGCGCGCGCCGCATTCTGTCGCTGAAGACACGCGCCTGAGCGGAAAAACAAGCGGAGTCGTTGCCGGCCGAAGGAGGACTGATTGACGTCGCGGTGTCTTGCCCGATGCCGCCGCGCGTGATCGTTGCCGCCATGAAACTTGACACTGCCATCCGGGAGACCGTTCTTCGCGAAGCGGAAGTCGTGGCCGGAAGCGAACAGCTTGGCCGGGACATCACCTGGGTCCATATGGTCGACCACCCGGACATCGTCCAGTGGGTCAAGCCCGGCGAACTACTGCTGACTACCGGCTATAACTGGCCCGCGCGCGGCGAGGCATCGCGGCAGCTCGTCCGTGAACTGAGCCATGCGGGGCTTGCCGGCGTCGTGCTGGCCGTGCCGCATTTCCGCGATCACTTTCCGCCGGAGGCCATAGCGGAAGCTAGCGCGGTTGGTCTGCCGTTGCTCGAAATGCCGTGGGCGGTGCCGTTCAGCCAGATCACGCATGAAATCCTCGCGAAGATCATCAACTTCCAGTCCGAGATCATCGCGCGAGCAGACCAGTTGCATCGGGCACTGACGAATGCCGCCGTGTCCGCAAGCAGCCTTTCCGACATTGCCACCACGCTGCAAACGCTGGTGGGCCGCGCGGTCTCGTTCACGAATCCGTCCGGACATATCCTGGGAAGCTCCGCGCCGGCCTCGGACATCACCATGCTGGAGGCGCAGTTTACGCGTTCTCTTTCGGATGCCCCCGTCGATGCCAGTACTGTCCGGCGACCCGCGACAGTACGCTTCAAGCTCGCAAGCGATCGCGTATTGCATCGGATGCAACTGGCCGTTCGCCTGCACGACACGATTGTCGCAATACTTTGGCTCGATCTGGACAACCCGGACGTCGACGAACTCGACAGGCGTGCAATGGAGCATGCCAGCGTCGTCGCCGCTTTGCATCTGACGCATCAACAGCAACTCGCGCAGCAGGAGGATCGCCTTGGGTATGCGCTCGTTACCGCGCTGCTCGATGGCGAATTCACCGCGACTGCGAGTGCGCTCGAGCGCGCGCGCGTATGCGGCTGGAGTCAGACCGCGTCGTATCGCATCTGTCTCGTGCTGCTCGGCGAACCCGTTCCTTTGACGACAGAAGCACTCGAATGCAGGGAGCGATGGGTCGAGCTTCTGAAATGCCAATTGAGAGCGCAGAGGCAGTCCGCGTTGATTGCGGTGTGGCTGAATCAGATCAAGTTCATCCTGCCTGCCGAGGCGTCCGTGGAGACCCTGTGGGCGGCAATCGGAGACCGGCACGCGGCGATGGCCGTCAGTCGCGCGCATACGGGCATCGACGGCATGGCGGTCGGCTCGAAAGACGTCGACGCACTGCTTCCGATGCTTCGTCCCGGAAGGCTGCACCGTTTCGAGGAAATTCTTTTTCCGCGGGCATTGCTCGGGGATGCCGATGCGCGCGAGATGCTGATCGAGCGGCTGGTCGTGCCGCTCGTCCATCGTCCGCGCGGCGAATCGCTGCTCGATACGCTCTACACGCTCGCCGACGAAGGTTTCCAGCTTGTACACGCCGCACGTGCCCTGGGTATTCATATCAGCACGCTGCGCTATCGGCTGGAGCGCATCGAGCAGATTCTCGGCGTCACGCTCGACGACCCGAACGTGCGCTTTCAGCTTCAGGTTGCCATAGCGCTCTATCGTCTCCGGGAAAATTAGTGGCCGGTTTTACTACTTTTGATAGGAAGACTGTGCACGAGTGTCGCGGTTTAATGGGTGCAAATGGGTACAAATGGGTGCAGGCAGTTTCCCTGTTGCTTATCCGATAGAAGCGCTTATCAAGGAGCCCGAAAATGTCGCTCACCTCGCTTATCGAATCAGACCGTCAACATCTTATTCACCCCGTAGTCAGCTATCGCGCCCACGAAGCGCGCGGCGTCACCGTGCTGAAATCCGGTAAGGGCGCGTGGCTTTACGACGCCGACGGCAACGAGCTGCTGGATGCCTTCGCCGGCCTCTGGTGCGTGAACACAGGCTATGGGCACGAGAGCATTGTCAGGGCGGCAGCCGGGCAGATGTCGAAATTGCCTTATGCCACCGGGTACTTCCATTTCGGCTCGGAGCCGGCCATCGAGCTGGCTCAACGCCTCATCGATCTTGCCCCCGCGTCATTGCGCCATGTCTATTTCTCGCTGGGCGGTTCGGACGCAATAGATTCCGCGATCCGCTTTATCACGCACTACTACAACGCCATTGGCAAGCCATCGAAAAAGCAGTTCATCGCACTCGAACGCGGCTATCACGGTTCGTCGTCGATGGGGGCGGGCATGACGGCGATCGCCAGTTTTCATCGCAACTTCGACGTGCCGCTGGCGACGCAGCATCACATTCCCTCGTCATATCCTTACCGTAGCGAAACGCCTGACGATCCCGAGGCAATCATCGCGGCTTCCGTGCGCGCCTTGGAAGCGAAAGTCGAACAACTCGGCGCGGGGAATGTCGCGGCGTTTTTCTGCGAGCCGGTGCAAGGGTCCGGCGGTGTGATCGTTCCGCCGAAAGGCTGGCTGAAGGCGATGTGCGACGCGTGTCGTCGACTGGATATTCTGTTCGTCGCGGATGAAGTCATCACCGGTTTCGGTCGCACGGGCCCGCTGTTCGCCTGCGAGGCGGAACACGTCGAACCCGACCTCATGACGGTAGCCAAGGGACTAACGGCAGGCTATGCGCCGATGGGCGCGCTGCTCCTGTCCGACGAGGTCTATCAGGGAATCGCCGACGGCGCCAAAGCGGGCGAGGCAATCGGCCACGGGCAAACCTATTCGGCACATCCGGTCAGCGCCGCTGTCGCCCTCGAAGTCCTGCGTCTTTATCTCGAAGGCGGACTGCTTGCCAACGGTCAGAAGCAGGGCGCCCGTTTCGCGCGCGGACTCGACAGTCTGCTCGATCATCCGCTCGTCGGCGATTCGCGCCACCGCGGTCTGCTCGGCGCCGTCGAACTGGTTGCGGACAAGAAGACGAAAGCCCGTTTCGATCCGTCGTTGAAACTGCCGGAGCGTATCGCCGATGCCGCATATCGCAACCGGATTATCTTTCGCGCGTTTGGCGACAACATCCTCGGCTTCGCGCCGGCACTCTGCTATTCCGAAGGCGAGATCGACGAGCTGGTGACACGCGTGCGCAAGACGCTCGACGAAATGCTCGAGCACGTCGACGTGCGCAATGCACTGAAGGGCTGACAGAAACTCTGTATGGCCCGGCATGCGTCGATCCGGGCACACCCATTATCAGAGGCACGCATCATGGCTTTAAAGCTCAAGCGCGAAGAACTGGTCAGAACCCGGAACCTGATCGGCGGCGAGTGGAGCGAGGCGGTATCCCGCGCACGCTATCCGGTGACGAATCCGGCCACCGGCGAAATCATTGCGGAAGTGGCGAATAGCGGTCCCGCCGACGCGCGTGCCGCGACAAACGCGGCATACCAGGCCGCCGAAAGCTGGCGCAATCGCCTGCCACGCGAGCGCGCCGCGATACTCCGCCGCTGGCATGCACTTCTCGTGGAGAACAGCGAAGACCTGGCCACGCTGATGTCGATGGAGCAGGGCAAGCCAATGGCCGAAAGCCGGGGCGAAGTCGCCTATGGCGCGTCGTATGTCGCATGGTTCGCGGAAGAAGCCACGCGCACTTACGGCGACCTCATTCCGCAACAGCAGCGTGGCAAACAGATGCGGGCGATGAAAGAGCCCGTGGGTATCGTCGCGGCCATCACGCCATGGAATTTTCCGCTTGCGATGATCGCGCGGAAAATCGCCCCCGCTCTGGCCGCGGGCTGCACGGTAGTCGGCAAACCCGCGGAAGACACGCCGCTTACCGCGCTGGCATTGGCTGCACTCGCCGGGGAAGCCGGCGTGCCGGCCGGTGTGCTGAACATGCTGAGCGCGTCGCGGGAGCAGGGCATCGAAGCCGTGGCGGACTGGCTCGCGGATGACCGGGTACGCAAGGTCACGTTCACCGGATCGACGGCGGTCGGCAAGTATCTGGCGCGCGAATCGGCGGGCACGCTCAAGAAGCTCTCTCTCGAACTGGGCGGCAATGCGCCGTTTATCGTTTTCGACGACGCGGACCTCGACGCGGCAATCGCCGGGTTGATGGCCGCCAAATTCCGCAACGGCGGACAGACCTGTGTTTGTCCGAATCGGATCTATGTGCAGGCGGGCGTATTCGACCGATTCGCCGAACTGCTTGCCGCTCGTGTCGGCGCGTTGAAAGTGGCCTCGGCCACCGACCCCGAGGCACAGATCGGCCCCATGATCAACGCGAAGGCGATCGACAAGATTGCCCGCCACGTCGAAGACGCCGTATCGAAAGGCGCGATCGTGCTGACGGGCGGCAAACGGCTGACCGAGTTGGGACCGAACTACTATGCCCCGACCGTTTTCACCCATGCCTCGAACGATATGCTCGTGACGTGCGAGGAGACGTTCGGGCCCGTCGCGCCGCTTTATCGGTTCGATCAGGAAGAAGAAGCAGTGCGCCTGGCCAATGACTCGCCATTCGGGCTCGCCGCCTATTTCTACACTCGCGACATGCGGCGGGCCGAGCGTGTGGCGCGGCGACTCGAAGCTGGCGTTGTCGGCCTGAACGAAGGGGCCGTGTCGAGTGAGGCCGCACCATTCGGCGGCGTCAAGGAGTCCGGTTACGGCCGCGAGGGCTCGAAATATGGTCTCGACGATTACCTGACCATCAAGTACGTCTGTCAGGGCAATCTCGACTGATGTGCGGTGACGGTTAGCTTGAGGAAAAAACAGAGGCAAAAAAAACCGCCCGACAGAAAGTCGGACGGTTTTTCACGAGACTCGTACCGCGACGCGGCGGGCAGTGATGGCCCAGGAGTTACTGCCCAGGCGAGCCGATCGACGCCGCTTTAGCCGGCTCGGATTTGCCGCCGTTCACGCCCACCACGGCTTCGACATAGTTGGGCGCCGAGGTGGAAACGGTATCCCACACCGCAGACACCTTCGCATTGCCGCCGACGAAGACGGCACCCGCATGATTGCCGGCGGCAACGAGCGTGGCATCCGTACCCAGGGCCGACGGAATCGCTTTCAGCGTTCCATCGCCCTGCGTGGCCTCGATGGGCGTGCCGTAGTTCATCGCGGCCACGACATTGCCATTCGCGTCATAGACGATCACCGCATCGCCCTTGCCCAGGCCGATAGGATTCGCCGGATCGTTATTGACGTTCAGCATCGCCATGACCGGCACCGTGCCTGCCAGCCCCCAGGTCGTGCGGAACGTATTTTCGTCCGTGCCCGGCACACCCGGAACCACGACCAGATGCTCGCCCGGCGAAAGGATCGTACCGGCCGCAAAGGCCGCGCTATTGTTGGCATCGTTGACGTCGGCATGACTGTCGCCCCACTTCCAGCCGGTCAGATCGATTGCCGTGCTGCCGTAGTTATAGAGCTCGAAGAAGTCCTGGCCGCCGTCGGCATTCGAATTCACTTCCGAGATCAGCACGGTCGGCACGGGCGCACCGGCGGCCGCGGTCGTGAAGCTTTGTGTCAGACCGGCATAGGCGTTGCCATACAGGTCGGTGATCACGCCGCTAGCCAGTTTCACGCTGTAGCGCGAACTATCCTGCAAGGGTGTCGCGAGCGTGACGGTGACCCGGCCGCCGTTGAATTTGACTTGCGTCGTATCGTCGATCGAAACATTGCGCGTATCGGAGCCGTTGCTGATGACGAGGTTGCCCGTACCGGCCTGAACGACCTTGCTGAACGACAGCGTGAGGTGATTGCCGATAATGCCCGTCGCGCCATCGACCGGCGCACTGCTGCTCAAGGTCGGAGCGGTCTTGTCGACGGTGCCGATCGTCTTGAACGAGAATGTGGACGCATCGGACACGGCGGGGAGATTGCTGCCCGTCGCGGTCTTGACCGTACCTGCCGGATACGTGATGTTGTACGCGGTATTGGCGACCATGAAGAACTTCGGATGAATCTTCATCACGCCGCCGCTGAACGTCACCTGCGTGGGGTCGGTGACCGGAATCGTGCGCGTATCGTCGGCGCCGTTGCTGAGAACGATATTGCCGGCTCCGGCCTGCACCGCCTGATCGAACTTCAGGTACAGGTTGCTGCCGATGCCGACGTTGGTCTTGTCGGTGGTGGGCTTGAAGATGGTCAGGCCCGGCAGGCTCGGTCCCGCTGCCTGCTCGCCGACCGCATAAATGATGCCGTCCGAGCCCATGGTGACGCCTTCGTTCTGGGCGGTGGCGCTCATATACAGGCTGCTCAGCAACCGGCCGGTACGATCCATCTTGACGATCTTGCCATCCGGTGCGCCGATGATGATGACGTTGTCGTAGTCCGGCGCGGTGCCCGGGACGATGTTCGAGAGCGAGAACACGTCATTGAATGCGGAGAGGCCGGTCTTGTCCGCATCGAACAACACGGGCGGATTGTCCGTGCTCGGCAGGATGGGCGTACCGTCCGACGCCGTCGCCGAGCCGCCGGCAAAATTGATCGCAGCCTGAAAAATGCTGGTCGGCTGCGACTGGCGCACGGCGATATAACCGCCCGTTTTGGTATCGAAACTCACGCCCTCGATACCGACGTTGCCAACCGTCGTGCCCAGTTTGACGGACTGCACGTCGGCTCTTTTCAGCGTTCCGCCCGCGGTATAAGTGAACATATCGACCTGGCGAAGGCGCTCTTCCACCAGCACGAACTTGCCGCCGCCGACGTAGGTGATGCCTTCCGTGTCCTCGAAATCTCCGGCATTGAGCGTCATGGAATCGAGAACATGGCCGTCGCTCTTCGCGACCTGCACGACCGCGGTGCCGCCGTCGCCGATGACGAACAGCGAATCGGTATCCTTATCGTAGGCCACGCCCGATGCCTCGGCATTCAGCAGATTGGTGCCGCTCGTCGCGTATTGCAGAGGGAAACTATCTGTCTGCGTATAGTTGTTCAGATCGTAGGTGCTTTGCGGATCGGTGAACGTCAGCACGGGAATCTTGCTGTCAACCGTGCCGCCGCCGTTATTGCCGCCTGTGTTGCCGTTGCCACCATTGCTGCCGTTGTTGCCGCCCGCGGCGCCGATGTTGCTGTCACCACCGCCACATGCGCTGAGACTGGCTGCCAGAATTGCGGAAAGCAAGATTGAATAGGTGCGGGTCGAGTTTTTGGTCTTCACGATATTGTTGTAAGTTGGCTGATTGACAGAAACGTCGGGCAGTTGACAGGAACCGCGACACTATCGGTCTTGTATTTCAGCTTCGTGAAAGGATCTGTATTTTTCTTGCAAGCTCGCTTGTTTGAGAAGAGAAAGTTATCGTGAACTTCCGCAGGATTCAGACTGGGCCGTGGGTCAATCGCGGGTCGATCGCAAGTCGGCCGATGAGTCCGGCCGTTGCAGGAAAAGCCGGGGCGCTGCGCCTCGCCTGCAACGGCCTGTGGCACGCCAGTCACGCGGACGTGGCATGTATGAACGGGCGCTCTATCGCGTGCCGCCTTGCGCGGCCGCTTTTGCGATGGCTACGACGGCTTGATGCAGCGCGTCGGCGGTATCGAGCGGCGCGTGGCCGATCGCGCCACCTGTTGCGCTCGTCGGCCGCGCGGCCTGATCGGGCGACGACGAGAGCTTCACGACCGTGAGCCGCTCGCGAGGATCGACGATGATCGCCTGGCCGAAGCGGCCGCTCGCCGCGAAGGAACCGTCGCCATCCTTCAACTGATACCAGTAGTCGCGATAGCCGTAGCCCGGCCGGCCCGGCGCGAGATTGCCCTTGGCGAAGGCCGCGCTGTTAGTGGCCGGTTGCAGCGCGAGATGCGTAACGTTCGAAGGAAAACGCGTGCCGTCGCCGGCCGCGCTCATGCGCACGAGTTCGCCGAAGCGTGCCGCGTCGCGCAGCGTGGTGTTGAGACCGCCGCTGGCCATCTCGGTGCCGGTGTGATCGACCACGATGTCGGCATCGTCGTCGGCGAGCTTGCTCCAGATTTCACGCGATGCCAGCTTGCTCCACGATTCGCCGGTTACGTTGCGGATCGCCCACGCCACCGCTTCGGGCGATCCGTTCTGGTAGTACCACAGCCCGTCCGCATGCGCATCCGGCGACGCCAGCGCGACCCGCAGGAAACGATGGATGCTGTCGGGCGCGCCGCTCGCTCGCGGCACGAAGCCGACCGCCGCGAACAGCCCGAGGTCGGGTGGCAGCGCGGCCGGATAGCGCACGGCAACCTCCATGTCGAGGTTCTGCTGGAGCGTCGCGTCGCCAAACGGCGTGCCCGAGAGTTCCGGCACATACCTCGAAAGCGGCGCGTCGGGCGAGAGCTTGCCGGCGACGATCAACTGCGCGGCGAGAAGGCCCGTCACCGATTTCGTCATCGATGCCCACATATGCGTCTGATGCGGACCGAAGCCGTCGAAGTAGCGCTCGAGCACCACGCGTCCATCGCGCACGACAATGAAGCCGTCGGTCTGCGTGCGGCGCAGATAGTCGCTCAGCGTGAGCGTCGTGCCGTCGACCGTGAACGTGATCGCATCGGGATCGAGCGGGCGGCCATCGGGCAGCGCGAGGGGCTCGCGCGAGCGCTCGACGTTCGCGGTCGGGATCATCATGCGCGTATTGCGCAGCTTCCAGCTCAACGTGGTTGCGGTTTGCGAGGCGGCGGGCGTCATGCTGCCGGCCTGGGCGTCGGCGGCGTGTGGGGTGTCTGCGCGCGTGGTGGGTGCAAATGCGCACGCCGCGCCCAGCAGAAACGCGAGCAGCGCGCGTGACGCGCCCTTTGAACGAGGCACGAGGCAATTCATGTCGATGCAGTCTCCGATGTGATTGATTGTTCCGGCGCGCATTGGCAATGTCGACTACGCTGTCGGCGTGCATAACAGGCGTAAAGCGGGGCGTAAAGCAGCGCGTTCCTGACGGAGATTGAAAGACGCGGGCAGTGGCGTCAAGGCTGCGTCAGGCATAAGGTGATAACCGCCTGGCATGCCTGAGCTTGGGAAGGGAGCCAGCAAGGCGAGGCTTGCCTTGCTGGCTGTACGTAGGGCTATGTATGCTCCCCGACGCTTGCATTGCAGCCGTCGTGCAGCACGACGACGGCCCTGATCGAGCTGCGGCACATGTCATGCATCACATCAACACGATATCGTACTGCTCCTGGCTCAAATTCGACTCCACCTGCAGCGACACCGGCTTGCCGATGAAATCGATCAGCATCGCCAGATGCTGCGACTCTTCTTCGAGAAACAGATCGATCACCTGCTGCGACGCCACCACGCGAAACTCGCGCGGATTGAACTGCCGCGACTCGCGCAGAATCTCGCGCAGCACGTCGTAGCAAACGGTGCGCGCCGTTTTCACCTGCCCCTTGCCCTGGCACACCGGACACGGTTCGCACAGCACATGCGCGAGCGATTCACGCGTGCGCTTGCGGGTCATCTCCACGAGCCCGAGTTGCGAGAAGCCATTCACGGTCACGCGCGTGCGATCGCGCGACAACGCCTTCTTCAGTTCCCCCAGCACCTGGTCGCGATGCTCTGCGTTTTCCATATCGATGAAATCGATGATGATCACGCCGCCCAGGTTGCGCAGCCGCAATTGCCGCGCGATCGTATGCGCGGCTTCGAGGTTGGTCTTGAAGATCGTATCGTCGAAATTGCGCGCGCCGACATATCCGCCGGTGTTGACGTCGATCGTCGTCATCGCCTCGGTCTGATCGATCACGAGGTAGCCGCCCGACTTCAGATCCACGCGGCGCGACAGCGCGCGCTGAATTTCGGCCTCGATGTTGTAGAGATCGAAGAGCGGCCGCTCGCCGGTGTAGTGATGCAGTTTCGACGATACCGCCGGCGTAAACTCCGCGGCGAAATCGGCCAGCATCTGATGCGTCTCGCGCGAGTCGACCTGGATGCGCGAGGTCTCGTCGTTGACGAAATCGCGCAGCACGCGCTGCGCGAGGTTCAGGTCCTGGTAGAGCAGGCTCGTGGGTGGCATGCGCTGCCCCTGCGACAGGATCGTCGCCCACGTCTTGCGCAGATAGGCGACGTCGGCAGCAAGCTCCTCGCTCGTCGCATCCTCGGCGATCGTGCGCACGATGTAGCCGCCTTTCTCGTCGGCGGGCAGCACGGCGGTCAGGCGCGCACGCACGGCCTCGCGCTCGGCTTCGCTTTCGATCTTCTGCGAGATGCCGATATGCGGCTCCTGCGGCAGATACACGAGCGTGCGCCCGGCAATGCTTACTTGCGTGGACAGCCGCGCGCCTTTCGTGCCGATCGGGTCCTTGACGACCTGCACCATCAGCGTTTGACCTTCGAAGACGATCTTTTCGATCGGCTGATGCGGTGCTTGATGTTGCGCTTCGCCGGCCATGCGCGGATGCCAGATGTCGGCGACATGAAGAAACGCGGCGCGTTCGAGGCCGATGTCGATGAACGCCGATTGCATGCCCGGCAGCACGCGCACGACCTTGCCGAGATAGACATTGCCGACGCGCCCGCGCGACAGCGTTCGTTCGACATGAAGTTCCTGGACGGCGCCTTGTTGAACGAGCGCGACGCGCGTTTCCTGCGGCGTGACATTGATCAGGATTTCTTCATTCATAGTGTTGTTCTAGAAGTCGATGCGCGCTGCGCGCAGGAGGGCAGCAGTTTCAAAAAGCGGCAAACCCATGATACCCGAATAGGACCCGTCGATATGCTCGATAAACTCCGCCGCGCGTCCCTGCACGCCATAAGCGCCGGCCTTGCCGAGCGGCTCGCCGCTGGCCGCGTAGCGGCGGATCGCGTCGGCGTGCGGCGCAGCAAAGCACACCTTCGACACCGACAGCGCCGCGGGCAGCAAGGCACCGTCGGCGTCGATCACCGCGACGGCGGTCAGCACCTCGTGCGTGCGGCCCGCGAGGCGCGTGAGCATCGCGACCGCGTCGTCGGCATCGGCGGGCTTGCCGAGAATCGCGTCGTCGATCGTGACGGTCGTGTCCGCCACGAGGATCGGCCGCCTCGCATGACCGCCGGCCACGAGCCGGGCACGCGCGGCATGCGCTTTCGCGACGCACACGCGCTGCACGTAGTCGCGCGCGTGCTCGCCGGGCAACTCGGCTTCGAGCGCTTCGGCATCTTCGTCGGGCCGCGGCAGCAGCAGTTCGAAACGCACGCCGAGCTGTTGCAGCAGCTCCTGGCGGCGTGGACTTTGCGAGGCGAGGTAGACGAACGGATGCAGCGAAGCGGCGGGCGTGGGCATGAACGGGTCTCGAAGGAGGGGATTCGGATGGCGTGGAGGCGGTGGGCGCGGTGACGGTAGCAGAGGGAGATGAGCGGGCAGGGTGAGCGGGTAGACTGAGCGTTGCATCGGCGCGCCGCAACGAGCCGCGCAGCGATCATTACATCAAGCGGGGCGCGGAGCAAATGTCTGGACACGCTACGTCGAAACGCATCGTTCGGCGCATCGACGAGTATCGGTGGCCGGTGCCCCGTGAGTCGTCGCCCGGCAATGCCTGATCTGCAATACGCAGGGACACGGGCACGGACATCGCGCATCGCCGCGCATCAGCACGCGGCACACGCCTTATGCGCTCACACGCTCACGCGCGATGATACGGGTGATTCTGCGTGATGGTCCACGCGCGGTAAAGCTGTTCGGCAAGCAGCACGCGCACCATCGCATGCGGCAAGGTGAGGCTCGATACGCGCAGCATCATGTCGGCGCGCGCCTTCAGTTCGGGATCGAGCCCGTCCGCGCCGCCGATCAGAAAGGCCACGTCGCGCCCGTCCTGCTGCCAGCCGGGCAGTGCGCCCGCCAGCTGCATCGTGGTCCAGTCCTTGCCGCGCTCGTCGAGCGCGACGATGCGCGCGTTCTTCGGCAACGCGGCTTCGATCTTCTGCCGCTCGGCGGCCATCACGCTCTCGGCCGAACGTCCCGACGAACGCTGCTCGGGCTTGATCTCGCGCAGCTCGATGCGTAGCTCGGGCGGCATGCGTTTCGCGTATTCGTCGAAGCCGGTGGCGATCCAGTCCGGCATCTTGTGGCCGACGGCGAGGATATGCAGTTTCATCGCGAGGAAGGTAGCGGGGTGCCCGGTGTGCCGGATAGGGCCGGCTTACTTGCGACGTGCCGCCGTCTTGCGCGCGGGTTTCGCGACCGGGGCTTCCTCGTCTTCGTCCTCCTCGTCGGACTCGCTCGCGCGCGCGCCGCCGAACGGATTCGGCGTCGACAGCTTGATGCGCACCGGCTTGTCGCCCCAGATCTCTTCGAGGTTGTAGTACTGGCGCAGCGCCGGTTGCAGGATGTGGACGATCGCGTCGCCGCAATCGACCAGCACCCATTCGCCGATATCCTCGCCCTCGGTGCTGACGATCTCGCCGCCGGCTTCCTTCACGCCTTCGCGCACGCTCGAGGCGAGCGCCTTGGTTTGCCGGTTCGAGGTGCCGCTCGCGACGATCACGCGATCGAACAGCGAGGTCAGGTGGGTGGTGTTGAACACCCTGATGTCTTGCGCCTTGACGTCTTCGAGAGCGTCGACGATCACGCGTTGCAGTTTGCGAATATCCATGGAGTTACCGGTGGTACAGATGATGTTGAAGAATATAGTCCCACACCGCGGCCGGGACATGACTCGCGGCCTTGTCGTGGGTTGCGCCGTGGGCCTCGTTTTGCGCCTGGTGACCCGCTTTCCTGTCCGCGTTGCCGCCCGTCGGGTCGTCCGCCAGCGCGAGTTCGCGGCTCACCTGGTCGCGCAGATGCGCGCGAATGTCGGTGGCCGAGACGTCGAACGCGAGCGTCGTGTCGATCAGCAGATGCCCGCACGGCGTCGCCTGCAGCACGTCGGCGCCGGCTTCGCGTGCGGCGATTTCCTGTGCGACCGCGGGCGGTATCGACGCGAGGTCGAAGCCGGGCCGCGTGGCCGCGCAGATGTGCGCGAAGTCGAACAACTGCCGCCAGCCGTGCCACGTATCGAGATGCACGAGCTGGTCGGCGCCCATCAGCAGCGTGATCGACGCGTCCTCGCCTTCGCGCTCGCGCCAGCGGCGCAGCGTGTCGACCGTGTAGGTCGGGCCGTCGTGATCGATCTCGTCGGTCGCGACGCGCACGCTCGCGCCGGGCAGCGCGAGCGAGGCGGCCGCCGCACGCGTCATCGCGAGCCGGTGCACGGCCGGCGAGACGTCCGCCTTCTGCCACGGCTGGCCGGCCGGCAGCAGCACCAGCTCGGTGAGCCGCAGCACGTCGGCGAACCGTCGCGCGAGCGCGAGGTGGCCGTCGTGGATCGGATCGAAAGTGCCGCCCAGCAGACCGATCCGGCGGGGCAGGGCGACAGGGTGAGCGTTCGGCTTCAGGTGAAAATCCTTATCGTGACCGGGAGCGTGTCGAGTGTGATCGTGCGCAGCGCGGACGCCGCCTCACACCCACTCGCGCGGCACGAGAAAATCGCTGTAAAGACGCGCTTCCGGCGTGCCCGGCTCGGGCTGCCAGTCGTAGCGCCAGTTCACCACGGGCGGCATCGACATCAGGATCGATTCGGTGCGTCCGCCGCTCTGCAGTCCAAACAGTGTGCCACGGTCGAAGACCAGATTGAACTCGACGTAGCGGCCGCGCCGGTACGCCTGGAAGTCGCGCTCGGCCGCGCCGTACGGCGTGTCGCGGCGCTTCTCGACGATCGGCAGGTAGGCCTGGAGAAAACCCTCGCCGACGCTTTTGAGCATCGCGAACGACGGGTCGAAGCCCGGCTCCGAGAAATCGTCGAAGAAAATCCCGCCGATGCCGCGTGCTTCGTTGCGGTGCTTGAGGAAGAAATATTCGTCGCACCCGCGCTTGAAGCGCGGGTAGAGGTCCGCACCGTACGGCGCGAGCGCGTCGCGGCAGACGAGGTGGAAATGCCGCGCGTCCTCTTCGTATCCGTAGTACGGCGTCAGGTCCATGCCGCCGCCGAACCAGAACACCGGCGCTTCGCCTGCCTTCGTCGCGATGAGCAGGCGCACGTTCATGTGCACGGTCGGGCAGTGCGGATTGCGCGGGTGCAGCACGAGCGACACGCCCATCGCCTCGAAGCCGCGCCCGGCCAGTTGCGGGCGCGCGGCGCTTGCCGAGCCCGGCAACGCGTCGCCCGCGACGTCCGAGAAGCCGATGCCCGCGCGCTCGAAGAACTGGCCACCTTCGAGAATCCGCGTGATGCCGCCGCCGCGCAGCTTCTCGCCGGGCGCGCGTTGCCATGCGTCGGTTGCGAACGGCGTGCCGTCGAAGGCGCCGAGCGTGTCCGCGATATGCGATTGCAGGCCTTGCAGCCAGCTGCGCACGGCCTGTGCGTCGTAGCTCGAATCGGTCATGAATGCAGATTGCTGAGGGCGGCACGCTCGTCGTGCCGCGGGTTCTTCGAAGAGGGCGCTGGCCGCGCCGGTTTCAGGACTACGCTTGCGCGGGCGGGCCGAGGGTTCGGTCCGCTCCGCGGGGCGGGTGAAACGGCGGCTTGCCGCATCGGTCGAACCGCGGGCTCCGTGCCCGTTTGCCGCGACGAGCGCGGCAAACCCAGTGTAGCGTGCGG
>NZ_JAAGPS010000314.1:0-269 GCF_017105025.1 Paraburkholderia sp. Ac-20336
GTGGGTGCTGACTATGGCGTACGTAGATAGCTTATCCGGCAGTTGACGGCAAAGTTAGTCTGCCTGTCGACGGTGACGTCGTCGCATGCTTGCATATAGCGGATGCTGACTCGTCGTAGGTATGTGAGGTCTGTGTGCAGTGCGGGTACAGTGACGTGATTGTCTTCGATCGTGATAGAGATTGTCTAAGTGTTGATGGTTGTGGATCCTGTGTCTTTTTTTTTTTTTTTTTTAATGATACGCCGACCCCCGATATCTACACTCTCATT
>NZ_JAAGPS010000315.1:0-245 GCF_017105025.1 Paraburkholderia sp. Ac-20336
TAACGCGGGCCGGGGTTCGCGGCGCAGGCGTCGGTGGCGTCGATTGCGGCGATCGTCGCGGCGGAAGCGTTCAATTTCGCGTATGCGTGGACCTGCCGGCGCTTCGGCTGGCCGGTTGCGCTGGTCGCCGGCCTGACCGGCTGGTTCGGCTCGGCGCTGCTGCTCGTGCGGCTGCCCGGCCCGCTTGGCCGGGCGGTGGCGGCGGCCGGCGCGGCTGTCGTGGTGTTGCAGAGCGGTTTGCCGCG
>NZ_JAAGPS010000316.1:0-238 GCF_017105025.1 Paraburkholderia sp. Ac-20336
GAAAAAAAAAACATCCCTTTTTCTGTTTGCTACCTTTTCCCTTTCCTCCATCTCTTCTTTTCAAACCCATTTTCCGATTCCACTTTCCATCTTTCCACTTCTGTCTTCGTTACCATTCTCCGTACGTTCTTCTCACTCGTCCACGCGCCACTACGTTCTCCATTTCACTCTTTCTCTCTCTCCGTCCTTCTTACCCATCCTCTCTCTTGCCTTTGCGTATATCATGTCCATACCGTCC
>NZ_JAAGPS010000317.1:0-703 GCF_017105025.1 Paraburkholderia sp. Ac-20336
CTGCGCCTGCGCGGCTGGCACGCTCGCCGGCGATTGAACCGATCCGGTCCACTCCTGCGCACCGCTCGCCGGCAGCGCCGCCGCCTGCGAGCCTGCTACCGGCGCGGACGCAGCCGCTCCGCTCGCTGCCGTCGCCGACATCACCGCGCTCGCGCTAAACGGCACACTGGCCGCACCAGACACTGCGGGCGCGGCAGACGTCGCGACCTGCGCCGCTGCCTGAGTGCCTACCTGAGTTGTGACCTGAGTCGCAGCACTAGTCACACTCGCAGCCGCAGCGCTGACCTGCGCGACCGCGCTCGCAGCACCACTGCCCGCACTAGCCGCAGCAGCCACCGTCGGCGTGGACACCGGCACAGCCGGCGCGGAAGCAGATGCCGTAGGCGCAGACACCGCCGCACCAGACGTCCCCGAAGCCGCCGCCACAGCACCTGCCGCTGCAACCGACGAAGCCGCCAGCGCCCCCGACGCATCCAGCGCCGGCACGATCAGGATCGCGCCGACACGCAGCCGGCTCGGATCGTGGTTCATGAACGCGGCCGGATTCGTATCGAACAGCGCGTGCGTCGAGCGAGCGAGCACGGCCTTGTCATGCGATTGCGTGACGGCGATCGCCACGTCGTTCAGCGACTGCCCAGCCCGCACCGTGTACTGGCTGCCCGCGCCATAGGTGACGACAGCGGGAGCGGAACCAGCCTCCGGC
>NZ_JAAGPS010000318.1:0-821 GCF_017105025.1 Paraburkholderia sp. Ac-20336
CGCCTTCCCAGTACACCGCGCCGGTCGATTGTCGTGAGTCGAGTTCCTGATCGTCCATCAGCGGATCGAACTGCCACGTCAACGGACCTGTCCTGACCTTCATCGAGACCGGGTACGAAGCGTTTGTATTCAGAGTACCTCACGCAAAGCCGGCTAAGCTTGCTTGCGCGTTGGCTCAGATCGGCCAGCAATAAAACGATCGAGTCGTTCGCTTGCTTCCGCGATGGCCCAAAGCGGTGCTCGGTGCAGTTGTCGATCGTAATTCGTCGCGATCGACGAAAAAAGCGAGAATCCCGTGTCGTCGAGCTGCCATGTATCGTTTTCTCTGCCGGTGTCGAATACCGCTGCCGCCGTGCGATCCGCGGCGCAGAACTCTTCGTGGTTCATCGAACCGAAGCCGGCTTCTGCCAGATAACCGGTTAGCAGCATGATCTGCGTGAGCGTCTGCGCGTCGGTTTTGCTGCCGGCACCGCGACGCAACGCGTCGAGCGACAGATGTACCCGCAACGCGAGATCGTCGGCGATCTGACGAGGCATGGGCAACAGCATGGCTTTGGCATGCCGCGCGCGGGCGGCGCCTGTGTGGCGGGACAAGGGAATGCGTTGTGCCATGAAGGTCTAATCAGTTTGCCTGAGCACATGCAATAACGGCGCGCTCCGAAAAAGATTGAGCCCTCACCGCGCATACTTGGCAGAATCGTTTGCACAGCCCACAGCCCACAGCCCACAGCCCACAGCCCACAGCCCACAGCCCACAGCCCACAGCCCGCAGCCCGCAGCCCGCAGCCCGCAGCCCGCAGCCCGCAGCCCGCAGCCCGCAG
>NZ_JAAGPS010000319.1:0-648 GCF_017105025.1 Paraburkholderia sp. Ac-20336
CGCGAGCGCCATCGCCGGCGATAGCGTGCTTGCGCCCGCGCGGCGGCACGCACCGGCGCGGGCGTCGGCACCGGCTCACGGATCGGCGCATGGTTCGACGCGGATGTCGGCACAGATGTCGGCACAGCTACCGGCGCAACGCGGCGGTGCCGACCCGCAAGCCGACTACGCGGTGTTTCGTCAGCGCTATCTCGCGCTCCAGCAGTCGATGGAGACGGCGATCGGCGCGTTGCGCAGCCGTCTGCGCGCGCTGCCCGCCCGCCGTACGCCGGCGTTCGCGCGCCTCGCGGTCGTGGATGCGGTGATGGGGCGCGCGCTGGGCGAGCGCGAGCGGACCGTGCTGGCGGCGGTGCCGGGATTGCTCGGCGGGCACTTCGAGCGTTTGCGCGAGGCCGCGCTTCAGCGGCAGGCCGAAGCTGAAGCTGCAACCGAAACCGCAGCCGAAGCGGATGCCGCGCGGCAAAAGCTGGCCGAAGCCGATACCGCAGCCGATGCCGAAGGCGATGCCAGCGCCGCACGGCAGAGCCCGGCACAGATGCAAGCCGGCGCCGATCCCACGCCGGCCGAAGCGCTTGAGGCTGAGGCCACGGCCCGCGCCGCCACCACCGCCCAGGCAAAAGCCGCGGCCGCGGCCTCAGCCTCAAGCGC
>NZ_JAAGPS010000320.1:0-738 GCF_017105025.1 Paraburkholderia sp. Ac-20336
CAATAGCGGCGCGGCGATCCGCGAGGCCGACGCGCATGCGCCGCGCATCGACGCCGCATGATGCGCGCACTGTGCACGCTACGCGCCGGAGGGCCGGTGGTGCTGCCGGTCCAGGTGGCGTCTCCGCTGCCATCGAGCGCGGTGTACGCGCCGCCAACCGGGCCTGTGCGCTGCCGCCACGCCCCATATCGCGCGCGCTGTCACGCCCGACACCGCGCCGTCCACGAAATTGCCACTGAAACGAGCCCTCGTCATGTCAGAAACCATTGAAAGGCCCTACATCCTGCACATGTTCACGGCCACGCCGCAAATGAGTCCGTTCGACGTCAACATGGCCGCCGACGCCGGCTATCAGGTCATCGTGCCGTATTGCGGCGTCGAGGCCGGCATGGTCGCGAACCTGACCCAGGACGCGATCTTTTCGCGCGGCCCGAAAGGCGTATCGCGCACCGGCATCTTCATCGGCGGACGCGATGTGATGCAAGCCGCCGACATGCTCGACACCGCGCGCCGCGCGATGGTCCCGCCGTTCGAGGTCTCGGTGTTCGCCGATCCGAGCGGCTCGTACACGACCGCCGCCGCGCTCGTCGCGCTGGTCGAGCGGCATCTCGGCAAGCAGCACGGCGTGGAACTCGGCGGCAAGCGCGTGCTGATTCTCGGCGGCACCGGCGCGGTCGGGCGCATCGCGGCGGCGATCGCGGCCTCGCGCGGCGCCGACGTGACGATCGCGAGCCACCA
>NZ_JAAGPS010000321.1:0-735 GCF_017105025.1 Paraburkholderia sp. Ac-20336
CCGCGGCGACGAGCGGCAAGCGGCCGGTTGGCGGCAAGCCCGCAGCGGGCGGCGCGCGTGCGCCGCGGGCCGAAGGATCTTTTGCGCGCGAGCGCAATGCGGGAGGGGCCGGTGGGCCGCGTCGTAGTGAGGGTGAACGGGCGCCGCGCCGGTTTGAGGGTGCGGGCGAGCGTGCTGAACGCGCACCGCGTCGATTTGAAGGCAGTGGCGAACGCACTGAACGGGCTCCGCGCCGATTCGAAGGAGCGAGCGATCGTGGCGAGCGTGGTCCCCGCCGCGACGTCGGCGATCGTGCTGAACGTGCACCACGTCGATTTGAAGGCAGTGGTGAGCGCACTGAACGGGCTCCGCGCCGATTCGAAGGCGCGAGCGATCGTGGCGAGCGCGGTCCCCGCCGCGACGCCGGTGATCGTGCCGAACGCGCACCGCGTCGCTTCGAAGGCAGCGGTGAGCGCACCGAACGGGCTCCACGCCGATTCGACGGTGCGAGCGATCGCGGTGAGCGTGGCCCCCGCCGCGACGCCAGCGATCGTGCCGAACGTGCGCCACGTCGATTTGAAAGCAGCGGTGAGCGCTCCGAACGGGCTCCGCGCCGCTTCGAAGGCGCGAGCGATCGTGGCGAGCGCGGTCCCCGCCGCGACGCCGGTGATCGTGCCGAACGCGCACCGCGTCGGTTCGAAGGCAGTGGCGACCGCTCCGAGCGCGCGCCACGCCGCTTCGAAGGCAGCACGGGTC
>NZ_JAAGPS010000322.1:0-579 GCF_017105025.1 Paraburkholderia sp. Ac-20336
CGGTGTGAAGCCATGAGGTCTTGAAGGCTTCCGGATACGCAGTCAGTTCGTCAGCCTGGCGGCCGGCCTGCACGGCGTCGAAGGCCGCGTCGGCCGCGAGCATGCCGGTCTTGATCGCCGCGTGCGAGCCCTTGATACGCGAGACGTTGAGGAAACCCGCATCGTCGCCGACCAGCGCACCGCCTGGGAACACCAGCTTCGGCAGCGACATCAGGCCGCCCGCCGTAATCGCCCGCGCACCGTACGACACGCGCTTGCCGCCTTCGAGAATCGCGCGGATCGCCGGGTGCGTCTTGTAGCGCTGGAATTCCTCGAACGGCGACAGATACGGATTCGAATAGCCAAGACCAACGACGAAGCCGACCACGATCTGGTTGTTGTCCAGGTGATAAAGGAACGAGCCGCCGTACGTATCGTTCTCGAGCGGCCAGCCGGCTGTATGCATCACCAGACCCGGCTTGTGCTTCGCGGGATCGATTTCCCACAGTTCCTTGATGCCGATGCCGTAGACCTGAGGATCGACGCCGTCGCGCAGTTTGAACTTCTCGTTCAGCTGACGGCCGAGATGTCCGCGCGCGC
>NZ_JAAGPS010000323.1:0-572 GCF_017105025.1 Paraburkholderia sp. Ac-20336
CGTCAACAAGCAGTAGCTTGTCGAACCGGAAATCAACCGTCACGTTCTTCTGAAGGAAGTATGTATATTCAACAATGATGTCTTCAGGCGAGCTATATGACACTGGCTTTCCGAATCGACGGACTATACCGTCGAATGAAAGCGTACCTGTAGCCCAGGCCAGCCCGGCTTCGAAGAAGGGAAACAGTTGCGCCTGCTCCTGCACGGACATGGGTTTCGGAATGTCCTGCATGTCACTCCCCTTTACTGGCGATGGGTTGGTCTGTGCCCGAAGAATCGGGATGCTCATGAGCAAAGGCATAAGGAGCACTGCACTCATCTTCCGCATGCGTATAAATCCCATAGTGACCGGCTTGCATGAAATAGGCACCTGCCATATCTCCACAATAAAAGGCATCGTTTTCCCAGGGGCGGCCGCGGTAGTCCTCTGAGCACCTGCTGGGTTCGGCCACCATGCTGTCGATCATGATCGGAGTGCCGCCGTAACCTGATTTCTGTAGAAGATCGACTGCCAGTTCCCTGACCTTTTCGAATTCACTTTCCAGTGACTGCGTGCTGGACAGATAGCCTGG
>NZ_JAAGPS010000324.1:0-538 GCF_017105025.1 Paraburkholderia sp. Ac-20336
CGAAGCCGGCGTGCTCGGCCGCCTCGGTCACGCGGCGCGTGACGACGCCCGCGCCCGAGAAGATCGTCGCGACCTTGCGATCGACGCCGGGCAGGTCGGTCATCTCGACCGGGCCGAGCTGTTCGAGTTTTTCGGTGTTGAGGACGGCCGAGAACGGCGTGAGCGGCACCGCGCCGCCCGTGTAGCCGGTGCCGCCGCCGCGCGGAATCACGGTCAGGCCGAGTTCGAAACAGGCCTTGATCATGCCGGCGATCTCGGCTTCGGAGTCCGGCGTCAGCACGACGAACGGGTATTCGACGCGCCAGTCGGTCGCGTCGGTCACGTGCGCGACGCGCGACAGGCCGTCGAACTTGATGTTGTCTTTCTGCGTGACCTTGCCGAGCACGCGCGTGGCGCGGCGGCGCAGGTCGTAGGTCTGCTGGAATTCGCTGGCGAACTGGTCGATCGCGCGGCGCGCGGCCTGCACGAGTGTTTCGACGCGCGCGGCGCGCTCGACGCCGGCTTCGTCGCCATGGTCGCGCAGATCGGCGCGGCGGCG
>NZ_JAAGPS010000325.1:0-336 GCF_017105025.1 Paraburkholderia sp. Ac-20336
GGGAATCAGGTGGTAGTAGTTGACGATAGACAAAATCGACAGTGTCGGGGTCACCCCCAATGATTACGCCTCGAGGTGAAAAGTAGGAGCTTCGCTCGTTACGCACACCGTCAATCGATTCGCCTCTGACCACGCGATGCAGGTTCAGCGTGGCCTCATAGCTTTCCTTCGGTATGTCGGTCGTCGTCAGGCTGTCAATACCAATCATGACTGTTTTGACACTCGGCTTTCCGTCAACAAGCAGTAGCTTGTCGAACCGGAAATCAACCGTCACGTTCTTCTGAAGGAAGTATGTATATTCAACAATGATGTCTTCAGGCGAGCTATATGACACTG
>NZ_JAAGPS010000029.1:0-57832 GCF_017105025.1 Paraburkholderia sp. Ac-20336
CCGCCGCTCACGCCGAAGCCGCCGGCTGCACCGCCCGCCGCGCCGCCTGCGCCGCCCGAGCCTTCGTGACCCGAGCTCACCGCGTTCAGCGCGCCGTGCGCAACCGTCGACTTCTCGACGTGCGTCGCCGCCATCGTGCGCAGGTAGTAGGTCGTCTTCAGACCGCGCACCCAGGCGAGCTTGTAGATCTCGTCGAGCTTCTTGCCCGATGCGCCCGCCATATAGATGTTCAGCGACTGCGCCTGGTCGATCCACTTCTGACGACGCGACGCCGCCTCGACGAGCCACACCGGATCGACTTCGAACGCGGTCGCGTAGATCGCGCGCAGGTCGGCCGGGATGCGGTCGATGCGCGAGAGCGTGCCGTCGAAGTACTTGAGGTCGGCGACCATCACTTCGTCCCACAGGCCGCGCGCCTTCAGGTCACGCACGAGGTAGTCGTTGACCACGGTGAATTCGCCAGACAGATTCGACTTCACGTAGAGGTTCTGGTACGTCGGCTCGATACATGCCGACACGCCGATGATGTTCGAGATCGTCGCGGTCGGCGCGATCGCCACGCAGTTCGAGTTGCGCATGCCGTAGGTCGCGATGCGCGAGCGCAGCGCCGCCCAGTCCATCGACTCGCTCGCATCGACTTCGACGTAGCCGCCGCGCGCCTGCTCGAGCAGCTTCACCGAGTCTTGCGGAAGGATGCCGCGATCCCACAGCGAACCGCGGTAGCTCGAATAGCGGCCGCGCTCTTCGGCGAGCTCGGTCGACGCGTAGTACGCGTAGTAGCAGACCGCTTCCATCGAGCGATCGGCGAACTCGACCGCTTCCTGCGACGCGTACGGCGTGCGCAGCACGTGCAGGCAGTCCTGGAAGCCCATGATGCCCATGCCGACCGGGCGATGCTTGAGGTTCGAGTTACGCGCCTTGGCGACCGCGTAGTAGTTGATGTCGATCACGTTGTCGAGCATGCGCATCGCGACGCTGACCGTGCGCTTCAGCTTGTCGTGGTCGAGCGCGAGCGTGCCGTCGGCCTGCTCCTTCAGGTGCGCGACGAGGTTCACCGAGCCGAGGTTGCAGACGGCGATTTCGGCATCGCTCGTGTTCAGCGTGATTTCCGTGCACAGGTTCGACGAGTGAACGACGCCGACGTGCTGCTGCGGCGAGCGCACGTTGCACGGATCCTTGAACGTGATCCACGGATGGCCGGTTTCGAACAGCATGCCGAGCATCTTGCGCCACAGCTGCGCCGCCGGAATCTTCTTGAACAGCTTGATCTCGCCGCGCGCGACCTTGTCTTCGTAAGCCGTGTAAGCCGCTTCGAAATCGGCGCCGAACTTGTCGTGCAGGTCCGGGCAGGTGGACGGCGAGAACAGCGTCCAGTCGCCGCCTTCCATCACGCGCTTCATGAACAGGTCGGGAATCCAGTTCGCGGTGTTCATGTCGTGCGTGCGGCGACGGTCGTCGCCGGTGTTCTTGCGCAGCTCGAGGAATTCCTCGATGTCGAGGTGCCACGATTCGAGGTACGCGCACACCGCGCCCTTGCGCTTGCCGCCCTGGTTCACGGCGACCGCCGTGTCGTTGACGACCTTCAGGAACGGCACGACACCTTGCGACTTGCCGTTGGTGCCCTTGATGTGCGAGCCGAGCGCACGCACGCGCGTCCAGTCGTTGCCGAGGCCGCCCGCGAACTTCGAGAGCAGCGCGTTTTCCTTGAGCGCTTCGTAGATGCCGTCGAGGTCGTCGTCGACCGTGGTCAGGTAGCACGACGACAGTTGCGAGCGGCGCGTGCCCGAGTTGAACAGCGTCGGCGTCGAGCTCATGAAGTCGAAGCTCGACAGCACGTTGTAGAACTCGATCGCGCGCGCTTCGCGGTCGATCTCGTTGAGCGCGAGGCCCATCGACACACGCATAAAGAATGCCTGCGGCATCTCGATGCGCACGTTGTCGTGATGCAGGAAGTAGCGGTCATACAGCGTCTGCAGACCGAGGTAGCCGAACTGCAGGTCGCGATTCGCGTCGAGCGCGGCGCCGAGACGCTTCAGGTCGAACTGCAGCAGCTTGTCGTCGAGCAGTTCCGCCTGCACGCCGCGCTTGATGAACTGCGGGAAGTACTCGGCGTAGCGCTCGCCCATTTCGGCTTGCGTCACTTCTTCTTCGAGGATCTCGCGGCGGATCGTGTGCAGCAGGATGCGCGCGGTGACCTGGCTGTAGGCCGGGTCCTTTTCGATCATCGTGCGCGCGGCGAGGATGGCCGAGTCGTACACCTGGCTCATCGGCACGCCGTCGTACAGGTTCTTCACCGTTTCCGCGACGATCGGCTCGGCGCTCACCGCCTCGCCGAGATTCGCGCACGCCGACTCGATGATGCCGCGCAGCGCCGCCATGTCGAGCGGACGCGTGACGCCGTTGTCGGTCACGTTCAGGCCCGGCGTGCTGCCCGCGCCGGCCTGCTCGTCGTGCACGCGCGCCTGGTTGCGCTTCTCGCGGTACAGCACGTAGGCACGCGCGACGTTGTGTTCGCCGCCGCGCATCAGCGCGAGTTCGACCTGATCCTGAATGTCTTCGATATGGAACGTGCCGCCGTTCGGGCGGCTGCGCACGAGCGCGCGCACCACGCTCTGCGTCAATTGCTCGACCAGTTCGCGCACCCGCGCCGACGCCGCGCCCTGACCGCCGTTGACGGCGAGGAACGCCTTCGTCACGGCGATCGCGATTTTCGACGGCTCGAACGCCACCACGCTGCCGTTGCGGCGGATCACCTTGTAGTCGGCGTAGCTGGTGTGCGGCGCGAGCGCCTGCGCGCTCTGTGCCTGGCCGAAGGCCTGGCCAGCCGGTGAGCCCTCGTAGCGGGTCGTCGCGTTGTCGGTGGTTTGCATGTGCAAAGCTCCTGGTCCTGGAAATTGCGGCGAGTGCCGCGGATTAAATCGAACGCCGCGCCGCCGCGAGCGCGTGCGATGAGATACAGGAAGGCCGGCTACGCCGGTTGGCGGGATGCGACTGCGATGAGGCCTGGTTCGATTTGATGTCGGTCGTCATCGAGCATGTCGCGATCACTGGCTGGTCCTTTCCTGAATGCGTCTGGATGCGGCCGGAGATCCCCTTACCCGCCGCGCCCCAGGAATTTTTCGCTGCCTGGAATGCTTGCGGCGCCATGCTCGAAGAGCGGGGCGCCGCAGACTTATACACCCGGTTATTCACATGGTTATGCACAGCCAACACAAGATATAGTGCGAAACCGGGTTTGTGGCACCAAGTATAGTGGAGATTCGAGACAGGTCAAACCGTTTTATTTGCTTTCGAAGTCTTGACTTTTCTGCTCGCGCGCGCAAAAGGCATCGCGTGCGGAACGAGGCGGCGCCTTGTTCCGCGCGCTTTACACGAGATTGCGCGAAGGATCGCGGAAGGCCGTTTACCGGCCCGCGGAAAACTTGAGATAGGGGAAATACCGAGCGTCGAGCGAGGTGTCGCGCTGCAGTCGCGGCCACTCGAAATGCGGACCGGGATCGGTCTTGCGGCCGGGCGCGATGTCGGAGTGACCGGCGAGCGCGTCGATCGGATAGCGTGCCTTCAAAGCGCTCACGAGCGCGGCGAGCGTGCGGTATTGCGCCGCTTCGAAGGCGGTGGTGTCGCTGCCTTCGAGCTCGATGCCGATCGAGAAATCATTGCAGCGCTCGCGGTCGAAAAAATTCGACGGCCCCGCGTGCCACGCGCGCTCGTTGCACGACACGAACTGTTCGAGCGCGCCGTCGCGATGAATCACGAAATGCGCGGACACGCGCACGCCGCGCAGATGCGTGTCGTAGTACGGATGCGCATCGCAGTCGAGCGTGTTCTGGAACAGCTCGGCGATCGCGGTGCCGCCGAACTCGTTCGGCGGCAGGCTGATGTTGTGGACGACGATCAGCGTCGGCACGGCACCTTGCGGCCGCGCTTCGAAATTCGGCGAGGGCAGCTTGCGCGCGGCGGAAACCCAACCGTCGGCATCGACGGCGAACGCGACGCTCATCGGGCGTCGCGGCCGCTCGGACGCGCGCCGTGACGCTGCGCGTGCGCGGCGCAGCAGAAGGTCTGCCCCGCCACGCTCACCGAGTCGCTCTGCGGCGCATGCACGCCGCACTCGACGCAGCGGATCATCGGCTCGGCAAGCTGCGGCTGCCCGTTGGACGAACCTGCGCCGTTATTCGCGGCGTTGGCACCGCTGTTCGCACCATTCGCGCCGGCGCCCGTGCGTTGCGCGGTTTGCGCGTCGTGACGGCGCAGCGCCTTCACGAGCCATTGACCGACGATGAACAGCAGGATCAGCAAAAAGATTTGTCGCATGGTGACACGCTCACACTACAGGCCGGTGCAACAGCACCTCGAAAACAAAACGGCTGCCGACGTACGCGAGCAACAGCGCGACGAACGAGGCCAGCACCCAGCGCAATGCCGCACGGCCGCGCCAGCCGGATACCTTGCGCGCGGTCAGCAGCGCGCCGAACATCACCCACGAGAGAATCGCGAACACGGTCTTGTGATCGAGCCGCAACGCGCGGTCGATCAGTTGCTCGCTGAACAGGATGCCCGAGACGAGCGTCAGCGTGAGCAGCACGAAGCCGGCGCCGATCAGACGGAACAGCAGCTTTTCGAGCGTAAGCAGCGGCGGCAGCGTGTCGAGCCAGCTCGACCACCAGCCGTTGCCGGCCGCCGCGTGCCGTTGCGCGAGACCGCCGCGCATCGCATGCAGACGCCGCTCGACCGCGAGCATCAGGATCGCGTGCAGTGCCGCGATCGCGAACAGACCGTAGGCGATGTTCGCGATCAGGAAGTGCAGCTTGAACATCGGCGCGGCCGCATACGGCAGCACGCGCACCCCGCCGAACGCGAGCGGCAGCAGCGACGCGACGCAGGCGAGCGGCAACACGAGCAGCCGCAAGCCGTCGAGCGGGAAGAAGAAACTCTCGATCCAGTAGATGCCGGCGCCGAGCCAGAACATCGCCGACAGCGCGAACGCGAAGCCGAACACCATCGCGTTCTGCGGGAAGATCGTGGTATGCAGCAGCACGCCGTGAGCGAGCAGCGCGACGCACAGGAGCGCGCGCCCGGGCACGCTCATACCGGTGGCGACCGAAGCGCCCGTGCCGGCGGCATTGACAGGCAACGGCGGGGACAACGGCGGCACGCTCTCGAGCAGCGGGCGCGCGGCCGCGTGCCGGTGCGAGCGCCAGCCGGCCACGGCGAGGCCGCCGTAGAGAAGCGCGGTGAGGGCATACAGTACAATATCCATATTCGAAGTTTACACTAGGGCCCTGCTCCGCGACGTCTTGCGCTTCGCGCGCTGCGCGGGCCCCACCGTTCATCGCTCCCCATGCTCGACAATCTGACTCAACGGATGGCGCGCGTCGTCAAGACGCTGCGCGGCGAAGCCCGGCTCACCGAGGCGAACACCCAGGAAATGCTGCGCGAAGTGCGTCTCGCACTGCTCGAGGCCGACGTGGCGCTGCCCGTCGTGCGCGAGTTCATCGCCAAGGTCAAGGAGAAGGCGCTTGGCGAGGAAGTGATCGCCAGCCTGTCGCCGGGCCAGGCGCTCGTCGGCGTCGTGCAGCGCGAGCTGACCGCGGTGATCGGCGGCGACTACGAAGGCAAGGCCGCCGAGCTCAACCTCGCCGTCACGCCGCCCGCGATCATCCTGATGGCGGGTCTGCAAGGTGCCGGCAAGACGACCACGGTCGGCAAGCTCGCCAAGCTCTTGCGCGAGAAGTACAAGAAGAAGGTGCTGACGGTTTCGTGCGACGTCTATCGGCCCGCCGCTATCGCCCAGCTGAAAACGGTGACCGAGCAGGTCGGCGCGGACTTCTTCCCGTCCGAGCCCGACCAGAAGCCGGTCGATATCGCGCGCGCCGCGGTGGACTGGGCCAGGCGCCATTACCACGACGTGCTGCTCGTCGACACGGCCGGCCGTCTCGGTATCGACGAAGCGATGATGAACGAAATCGCCGCGCTGCACGCCGAACTGAAGCCGGCCGAAACGCTGTTCGTCGTCGACGCGATGCTCGGCCAGGACGCGGTCAATACCGCGAAGGCGTTCAGCGACGCGCTGCCGCTCACCGGCGTCGTGCTCACCAAGCTTGACGGCGATTCGCGCGGGGGCGCGGCGCTGTCGGTGCGTCACGTGACGGGCAAGCCGGTCAAGTTCGTCGGCGTGGCCGAAAAGCTCGACGGCCTCGAAGTGTTCCACCCGGACCGCATGGCAAGCCGGATTCTCGGCATGGGCGACATCCTCGCGCTCGTCGAGGAAGCGCAGCGCGGCGTCGACGTGCAGGCCGCGCAGAAGCTCGCCGACAAGGTCAAGAAAGGCGGCGACTTCGACCTCAACGACTTCCGCGCGCAGCTCACGCAAATGAAAGGCATGGGCGGCCTGTCGTCGCTGATGGACAAGCTGCCCGCGCAGTTCCAGCAGGCCGCGGCCGGCGCCGACATGAGCCAGGCCGAGAAGCAGATGCGCCGCATGGAAGGCATCATCAACTCGATGACGCCGGCCGAGCGCGCCAAGCCCGAGCTGATCAAGGCGACGCGCAAGCGCCGCATCGCCGCGGGCGCGGGCGTGCAGGTGCAGGAAGTCAACCGCATGCTGAACCAGTACGAGCAGATGCGCACGATGATGAAGAAGCTCAAGGGCGGCAATCTGCAGAAGATGATGCGCGGCATGAAAGGCATGCTGCCCGGCATGCGCTAAGCTTGATGGGGACGGTCGCGCACGCCACGCGCGCAAACGCCGTGGCATCGTGCGGCTGACGCCGGGTTCGCGCGGGTTTATATTCTCTAGCGCACGGCGCCGTCCCCGACCGGAACGTCCCACGGGATGTTCCCACTCACTCTATGTATACAGTTACCGCCCGTTAGACGTCATGAACCGCGAAGAAGCCCTCCATATTTTTCAACACTCCGAAGAGATCGTTTCGGCCTCGGACGTCAACGCATCGATCGCCGGCATGGCAACCGCCATCCGCAACGAGATGAGCGAGGACTTCCCGCTCGTGCTGTCGGTGATGGGCGGTGCCGCGGTGTTCACCGGCATGCTGCTGCCGCATCTCGATTTCCCGCTCGAGTTCGACTACATCCACCTCACGCGCTACCGCAATACGACGAAAGGCAGCGACGAAATGCAGTGGCGCGTCGCGCCGGCCGAGTCGGTCAAGGATCGCGTCGTGCTCGTGCTCGACGACATCCTCGACGAAGGCGAGACGATGGCCGCGATCCGCGACCGCATCCTCGCGATGGGCGCGAAGCGCTTCCTGTCGGCGGTGCTGTGCGAGAAGATCATTCCGAAGGCGAAGCCGCTGCGCCCCGACTACTGCGGCTTCGAGGTGCCGGACCGCTACGTGTTCGGCTGCGGGATGGATGCGAAGGGGTACTGGCGCAACCTGCCGACCATCCGGGCGTTGACCGAGGGGGCGTAAGTCGCGCACTGGCGCCTCGGCGCTCCGGCGTAAAAAAAGCAGCCTGTGTTGGCTGCTTTTTTTATGGCTGCATCGGCGACAGGTGGCCTACCGACTCCCGCGTCATAGCTGGTGCACGAAAGAGCGAATCCCGCCGAGCATCATCTCGACCGAGATCGCCACGAGCACGAGCCCCATCAGTCGCTCGAACGCCGCCATCACGCGTTCGCCGAGCCAGGCCTGGATGCGCTCGGCGAGCATCAGCACGATCGCGCAGACGATCATCGTAACGGTCAGCGCGCCGATCCACTCGAACGTCTTGCCCGGCGCCTGCGAGGTCAGCAGCATCACCGTCGCCAGTGCCGACGGACCGGCCAGCGCCGGAATCGCGAGCGGCACGATGAGCGGCTCGCCGCCGCGCGCGTCCCCGCCGAACGGGCCGTCCGGATGCGGAAACACCATGCGCAGCGCGATCAGGAACAGCACGATCCCGCCGCCGATCCGCAACGACAGGTCGCTGAGGCTCATCATGCGCAGAAAGCCCTGCCCGAGCACCATGAACACCAGCAGGATTGCAAACGCGATCGCGACCTCGCGCAGGATCACGACCGTGCGGCGCTCGGGCGCCACGCCCTGCAGACAGCTGACGAAGATCGGGATGTTGCCGAGCGGATCGGTAATCAGGATCAGCAGCACGGTCGCCGACAGAAAGGTGTACTCCACCGCTCGCTCCGCCTGGTACGCCCGCTCAGCTCACTCGCTTAATGCGCGAGTGCCGCGCGCACTTTGTCGATCACGGTCTGCGCCGCGCTCTCGACCGGCAGCAGCGTCGCTTCGGCATCGCGGCGGCCCTGGTATTCGAGCTTGCCGTCCTTCAGGCCACGGTCGCCGATCACGAGACGATGCGGCACGCCGATCAGCTCCCAGTCGGCGAACATGACGCCCGGACGCTCGCCGCGATCGTCGAGGATCACGTCGATGCCGGCCGCGACGAGTTCCGCGTACAGCTTGTCGGCCTGCTCGCGCACCGCGTCGCTGCGGTCATAGCCCATCGGGCACAGCACGACTTCGAACGGCGCGATCGACTCCGGCCAGATGATGCCCTTGTCGTCGAAATTCTGTTCGATCGCCGCGCCGAGAATACGCGTGATGCCGACGCCGTAGCAGCCCATTTCCATCGGCCGCGGCTTGCCGGTTTCGTCGAGGCAGGTCGCGTTCATCGCTTCCGAATACTTGGTGCCGAGCTGGAACACGTGGCCCACTTCGATGCCGCGGCAGATGTCGAGCACGCCCTTGCCGTCCGGCGACGGATCGCCCTTCTTCACGTTGCGAATATCGGCGACGACCGGCTCCGGCAGATCGCGGCCCCAGTTCACGCCGGTGGTGTGATAGTCGACCTCGTTCGAGCCGACCACGAAGTCGCTCATGTTCGCGACGGTGCGGTCCGCGATCACCTTGACCGGCTTCTTCGTGTTGATCGGACCGAGATAACCCGGCGGCGTGCCGAACGTTTCGACGATCTCGGCTTCGGTCGCCATGCGGAAGTCGGCGAGACCGGGCAGCTTGGCGGCCTTGATCTCGTTCAGGTCGTGGTCGCCGCGCAGCATCAGCAGCCAGATGGTCGGCTCGGCGCCTTCGTTTTCGGTGGCGAGAATGATCGACTTGATCGTGCGCTCGAGCGGGATGTTCAGCAGTTCGGCGACGGCCTCGCACTTCGCCTTGCCCGGCGTGGCGGTCTTCTTCATGTCCTCGGCGGGCGCCGCGCGCTGCGCGATGAGTGGCAGCGCTTCGGCCGCTTCGACGTTCGCGGCGAAGTCGGAAGTCGGGCAATAAGCGATGGCGTCCTCGCCGGTGTCGGCGATCACGTGGAATTCGTGCGAGCCGCTGCCGCCGATCGAGCCGTTGTCCGCCGCGACCGCGCGGAACTCGAGCCCGAGGCGCGTAAAGATGCGCACGTACGCGTCGTACATCTTGCGATACGACTCGCGCAAACCTTCGATGTCCTTGTCGAACGAGTACGCGTCTTTCATGATGAACTCGCGGCCGCGCATCACGCCGAAACGCGGACGGATTTCATCGCGGAACTTCGTCTGGACCTGATAGAAGTTGACCGGCAACTGACGGTAGCTCTTGATCTGGTTGCGCGCGATGTCGGTCACGACTTCCTCGTGCGTCGGCCCCATCACGAAGTCGGCCTGCTTGCGGTCCTTGAAGCGCAGCAGCTCGGGGCCGTACTTCTCCCAGCGGCCCGATTCCTGCCACAGCTCGGCCGGCTGCACCGCCGGCATCAGGAGTTCGATGGCGCCCGCCCGGTTCATTTCCTCGCGCACGATGGCTTCCACCTTGCGGATCGAACGCAGCCCGACCGGCAGGTAATTGTAGATACCGCCAGCGACGCGGCGGATCATGCCGGCGCGCACCATGAGCTTGTGGCTGACGATCTCGGCGTCGGCAGGAGCTTCCTTGAGCGTGCCGATAAAGAAACGGGAGGCTTTCATTCAGATTGTCCAAAAGCGGCGGCTCCGGAGGGACCGCCCGAAAAGGTGAAAACGTTGGGGAAATCGATACAGATCCGCCGCCGGGAGCACCGTTCGCCCGACCGGCGGCACCCAGCCCCGCACGGCGCCGCAACCGCCGCGCGCAGCCTTCGCACAAGGGACATGGCACGGGAAACCGACAGGCTACCGCAAACACGGGCCCATTGCGGCGAATCGTTCCATTCTTATGCGATTCGGTGCGTAGGGTCCGTTATCTGTTTATAATCAAAGCAATTTTAAAGGATTCGAAGGTGGTTGTATGCTGGATCGTGAAGGCTTTCGCCCGAACGTCGGCATCATCCTCTTGAACGCGCACAACGAGGTGTTTTGGGGCAAACGGCTCCGTGAACATTCCTGGCAGTTTCCGCAAGGGGGCATCAAATATGGTGAGACCCCCGTGCAAGCGATGTATCGGGAGTTACACGAAGAAACCGGACTGCTTCCTGAGCACGTCAAGGTGATCGGTCGCACGCGCGACTGGTTGCGTTATGAGGTGCCTGACAAGTTCATCAAGCGTGAAGTACGCGGTCATTACCGCGGCCAGAAGCAAATCTGGTTCTTGCTCCGGATGGTGGGACGCGACTGCGATATCTGCTTGCGCGCCACCGACCACCCGGAGTTCGATGCCTGGCGTTGGAACGAGTACTGGGTGCCGCTCGACTGTGTGATCGAGTTCAAGCGGGATGTGTATCAGTTGGCGCTGACGGAGCTATCCCGTTTCATGCGCCGGCCTGTGCCGCGTGCGGAAAAACCTGGCGGGCACCATGGGTCGCGCTATCCCCGGGTGACCTCGTCGATGCAGAGTCCTCCGGATTCCACGGTCAGTACGGTGACTTCGGTCACTGTCGTGAGTTCGGTGAGCATCGCGACCACGACTCACGTTGTGGTCATGCAGGATTGCGGAGATGACGCCGAAGCCGTACAAGCGAACAGCGAAGCGCGGCATGACGAGGAATCCGCCGACGAAAGCGCCGGCCCGCTGGTCCGGCCGGGCATGCGCGGTTAACAATTCCGGGCGGCTGTCGATGCCGCCTCTCTCTGGCGCGGCTTTCGGGCCGCGTCCGTCTTTCGAGGGAATCAGATTGAAAGCATTTGCTCTCGCCGCGGCGTGCGTCGCCACCGGCGCCCTGCTGGCAGGCTGTTCGAGCGCCGGCAAACCGACCAATAAAGACGACAGCGCGTTCGTCTATCTGCTGGACCGCAAGGGCAACTGGGTTGAAAACAAGGTAGACACGCTGCCACCTCTGCCGACGGAGGCGAATCTGCTGCCGTTCGAGGTGTCCGGCAATACGCCGCTGCAATTCGCAATCGACGCGAAATCGGTCAGCGTCGGCGACGACGGCGTCGTGCGTTACACGGTGGTCGTCACGAGCCCGAGCGGCGCGCGCAACGTGAACTACGAAGGTATCCGCTGCGACACGTACGAGTGGCGCCAGTATGCGGGCCTGAATGCCGATCACGACGGCTGGGACAAGGATGTCGCCAACCAGTTTTCGCGCATCGAGAATGGCGCGCTGAACGCGTACCAGGCGGCGCTGTACCAGGACTACATGTGCGCGAACAAGATTCCGACTGGCAGCGCGCAGCACATCGTCGAGAACATTCGCTACAAGCGCACGCAAACGTCGCAGATTCACTGAGTTGCGTTCGCGGGCGCGCTCCGGGTTCCTCCCGGTGCGTTGCGCCAAAGACGGAAAAAGCCGTTCCAGTTCAGGCTGGAGCGGCTTTTTTGTGGGCTTTGGCTTTCTACGAACCTTGTTCGGGTTCGCGTCGCGGGACGAATCAGAGCAACACGAGGTTGTCGCGGTGGATCAACTCGGGCTCCAGCATATAGCCGAGCACCGACTCGATTTCGCCGCTGGGGCGCCGCTGGATCAGCCTGGTTTCGGCGCTGCTGTAGTTCGTCAAACCGCGCGCCACCTCGCGCCCCGACGCGCTCACGCACGCAATCACCTCGCCGCGCGCAAACGCCCCCTGCACACCAACGATGCCGATCGGCAACAGGCTCTTGCCGCCTGCGGTCAGCTTTTCCACCGCGCCGTCGTCGATCACGACGTGGCCGCGCACCTGCAGGTGATCGGCCATCCACTGCTTGCGCGCCGCCATCCGCGCGGTGCGGGCGATGAGCTGCGTGCCGATCGCTTCGCCCGACGCAAGCCGCGACAGCACGTCCACCTCGCGTCCGCTCGCGATCACCGTATTGGCGCCGCTATGCGCCGCGCGCTTGGCAGCAAGAATCTTGGTCAGCATGCCGCCGCGGCCGAGGCTCGAACCTGCGCCGCCCGCCATCGCTTCGAGCTCCGGCGCGCCGGCGTCGGCCTGCTGAACGAGCGTGGCACTCGGCTCCTTGCGCGGATCGGCCGTGAAAAGGCCTTGCTGATCCGTGAGAATGACGAGCGCGTCGCCTTCGATCAGATTGGCGACCAGCGCGCCGAGCGTGTCGTTGTCGCCGAACTTGATTTCGTCGGTTACGACCGTGTCGTTTTCGTTGATGATCGGCACGACGCCGAGGCGTAGCAGCGTGAGCAACGTGGAGCGCGCATTCAGGTAACGCTCGCGGTCGGCGAGGTCGGCGTGCGTCAGCAGAATCTGCGCGGTCTGGATCGAGTGCTCGGCGAAGCGGCTTTCGTACACCTGCGCAAGCCCCATCTGCCCGACGGCCGCGGCCGCCTGCAACTCATCGATTTCACGCGGCCGTTTGGTCCAGCCGAGCCGCTGCATGCCCTCGGCGATGGCGCCCGAGCTGACCAGCACCACCTCCTTGCCTTGCGCGCGCAGCGCCGCAATCTGCGCGGCCCAGCGGCCGATCGCCGTATGATCGAGGCCGCGCCCGTCGTTCGTGACGAGGCTCGAGCCGACCTTCACTACCAATCGCCGTGAATCCGCGATGACCGAACGCATCGTGCGCTGTCTCCCAAGATGACGCGTGATACATGCCGGCAGCCCGCCTGCTGGCGCCGGCGCTGGAGTTTTTATTCCTGCGGGTGGCTGCCGGACTCGCCAACCGCGGCCTGGACTCCCGATCCTTCGCGGAAACGCACGTCGGAAGCAAGGTCTTCGGCTTCGGCCGCGCGCTGCGCATCGGAATGTTCGGCGAGGTAGTCGAACACCGCGTAGCAGAGATTCTCACAGCCCTGGCCGGTCAGCGCCGAAATCTCGAACACCGGACCATCCCAGCCAAAACCTTCGAGGAACGCCGACACGCGCGCTTCGCGCTCGTCTTCGGGCACCATGTCGAGCTTGTTCAGAACGAGCCAACGCGGCTTCTGATAGAGCTGATCGTCGTACTTGCGCAGTTCGTTGACGATCGCCTTCGCTTCCACGACCGGATCGATCGACTCGTCGAACGGTGCAATGTCGACGATGTGCAGCAGCAGGCCAGTGCGCTGCAGGTGGCGCAGGAACTGGTGGCCGAGACCCGCGCCTTCGGCCGCGCCTTCGATCAAACCGGGAATGTCGGCGATCACGAAGCTGCGGCTCGGCCCGACGCGCACCACGCCGAGATTCGGCGCGAGCGTCGTGAACGGGTAATCGGCGATTTTCGGCTTCGCGTTCGACACCGACGAGATAAACGTCGACTTGCCGGCGTTCGGCATGCCAAGCAGGCCAACATCGGCCAGCACTTTCAGTTCGAGGCGCACCATGCGGCGCTCGCCCGGCTTGCCGTCGGTCTTCTGACGCGGCGCGCGGTTCGTGCTGGATTTGAAATGCAGATTGCCGAGACCGCCCGCACCGCCCTGCGCAATTTGCACGCTCTGATTGTGCTCGGTCAGATCGGCGATCAACTCGCCGGTTTCCATGTCGGTGATCGTGGTGCCGACCGGCATGCGCAGCGTGATGTCGTCGCCGCCCTTGCCGTAGCAGTCCGAACCGCGACCGTTTTCGCCGTTGCGAGCCAGATGTTTTTTCGCGTAGCGGTAGTCGATCAGCGTGTTGATGTTGCGGTCCGCGACCGCGATCACGCTGCCGCCCCGGCCGCCGTCGCCGCCATCCGGACCGCCGAACGGAACGAATTTCTCGCGGCGCATCGACGCGCTGCCATCCCCTCCGTCGCCGGCGATGACTTCAATCCTCGCTTCGTCAATGAACTTCATGCGTAACTCCGTCCCGTATGTGCTGCCAGATGCAGGGTGTACTGCCTGATTGGATGCTGCTATTTTGCCGCGCGCGTTGCGCGTTGATCAATCGACCGAACGGCATAGGCACAGCCAGCCAGCGATCGATGCCGCGCGCAGAAGGCGCCGCAATAAAAAAGGCCCCGCGAACTTCGCGGGGCCTTTTTCCGGTCCTGAAGCCCGTGCCTGATTAAACTCAGGCTGCCGGGACGACGGAAACGGTGTGCTTCTTCGCCGCGCCCTTCGTCGAGAACTGAACGTGGCCGTCCTTCAGCGCGAACAGGGTGTGATCCTTGCCCATGCCGACGTTTTCACCAGCGTGCATGCGCGTGCCGCGCTGACGCACGATGATGCCGCCAGCGTTGATAGCCTGGCCGCCGTAAACCTTCACGCCGAGGCGCTTCGATTCGGAGTCGCGGCCGTTCCGGGACGATCCGCCTGCCTTTTTGTGTGCCATTTGATCTGCTCCTTAACCGGTGCGCTTACGCGTTGATCGCGTCGATGCGCAGTTCGGTATAGTTCTGGCGGTGGCCGCCATGCTTCTGGTAGTGCTTCCGGCGACGCATCTTGAAGATGGTCACTTTTGCGTGACGACCTTGCGACACGACGGTAGCCTTGACGGAAGCCCCACTGACCAGCGGCGTACCGAACTTAATCGATTCGCCTTCGCCCACTGCGAGAACCTGGTCGAGCGTGATTTCAGCGTCAATGTCTGCCGGTATCTGTTCTACTTTAAGTTTTTCGCCGACGGCAACCTTGTACTGCTTGCCACCGGTTTTTATGACCGCGTACATTGAGAACCTCACTCTTTGTTCATTTTTCCCACGCACCGCGCGCGGAAACTCTCGATTATACATGGAGTTAGCTGCTCGGTCAAAACCTGTTTCCAAAACCGTTTAAGAGTCTTTCCGCCGCCTTCCGGCCTTACTTTCGCGACGGGGCGAGCGGCACCCGGCACCTCCCACGCAGCCCCGGCATGCGGCGCTGCCGACGCGGCAAAGCGCCCGCGCCGCAGCCGACGACCCGGAAGCGCCCCGATCGCCTTATAATTCGCGGCACTACCCAATTCAGCCATCATGTCGTCGACTGCCACCCCTTCCCCCAACGTCGCCAGCCTGCTTGCTCCGGTCGCCGAAGACATGCAGCAGGTGAATCGCGTCATCCGGCAACGTCTTGCGTCCGACGTGATGCTGATCAACCAGATTTCCGAGTACATCATCGGCGCCGGCGGCAAACGGCTGCGGCCCGCGCTGCTGCTGCTCGTGGCGGGCGCGCTCGGCGACACGACGGGGCACCGGCACGAACTGGCGGCGGTCGTCGAATTCATCCACACGGCCACCTTGCTGCACGACGACGTGGTCGACGAATCGGACCTGCGGCGCGGCCGTCAGACCGCCAACGCGCTGTTCGGCAACGCCGCGAGCGTGCTGGTCGGCGATTTTCTCTACTCGCGCTCGTTCCAGATGATGGTCGGCGTCGGCAAGATGCGGGTCATGGAGATTCTGTCGGAGGCGACCAACATCATCTCCGAGGGCGAAGTGCTGCAATTGCTGAACATGCACGACGCGGACGTCGACGAAGCCCGCTACATGCAGGTGATCCGCTACAAGACCGCCAAGCTGTTCGAAGCGGCCGCGCAGCTGGGCGCGGTGCTGGCCGGCGCGGACGCGAAAATCGAAGCGGCCGCGGCGGAATTCGGCCGGCGCATCGGCACGGCGTTCCAGATCATGGACGACTGGCTCGACTACACGGGCACGGCCGAATCGATGGGCAAGAACGCCGGCGACGATCTGCGCGAAGGCAAACCGACGCTGCCGCTCATCTATCTGATCGAACGCGGCACGCCGGAGCAGTCGGCACTCGCGCGCGAAGCGATCGAGCAGGGCGGCACCGACCGTTTCGAAACGATTTTCGAGGCGATCACGCGCTCCGGCGCGCTCGATCACACGCTCGAATGCGCGAAACAGGAAGCCCAGGCAGCCGCGACGGCAATTTCTTCATTCCCCCATTCCATTTTTAAAGAGAGCCTGCTAGAATTATGTTCTTACTCGACGGCAAGGCAGTCTTGAACGAGACTGAAACGCCGGATTAGTCTGAATCGAGTCAGCAGTACCTAATCGGGGTGTAGCTTAGCCTGGTAGAGCGCTACGTTCGGGACGTAGAGGCCGGAGGTTCGAATCCTCTCACCCCGACCAGATTCTCCTTGTTCGTTCAAGGTTCAAAAACCGCCGCAGCATTGCTCGGCGGTTTTTTGTTTTGCACGTCGTTTTTTACCCGCAGCCGTTGCTACACCGGCGACACACAGCCACCACATCGTCCATATCGGCGCCAACCCCAGTGGCGGGCCGCATAGCCCCCTCTGCTATATTCTCTCCATCCTTTCCCTTATTTTTCACGACGCGTGGAACAACTTCCCTTATGGGCGCAGATTGGCGCCGTCCTTCTGCTGCTCGTCTGCTCCGCCTTCTTTTCCATTTCCGAGACAGCGATGATGGCGCTCAACCGCCATCGTCTGAAGCACCTTGCCAACCAGAACACGCTCGGCGCGAAAACGACCCAGGGCCTGCTCGCGCGTACCGATCAACTGCTGAGCGTCATCCTGATCGGCAACAACCTGTTCAATACGATCATCCCGGTGCTCACGACCTCGCTCGCGCTGCACACGTTCGGCCGCAACAACCTCATCCTGTCGATCGCGACCGGGCTCGTCGCGTTTCTGATCATCGTGTTCGCGGAGATCACGCCGAAAATCGTCGGCGCAACCTTTCCCGAGAAGATCGCGCTACCCGCGAGCCTGCTCATCGCGCCGCTGATGCGCGCCGCGAAACCGCTCATCTGGTTCGTCAACCTGTTCGCGAACGGCATCCTGCGCGTGCTGCACATCAACACGAAAAGCGCGCGCGACCAGCGGCTCTCCACCGAAGAATTGCGCACCATCGTGCTCGAGTCCGGCAGCTTCATGCCGACCAAGCACCGCAGCATCCTGCTGAATCTGTTCGACCTCGAAAACATCTCCGTGGACGACGTAATGATCCCGCGCCGCCGCATCGAGGCGCTCGACTTCGACGCGCCGTTCGAGCAGATCCTGCATCAACTCGAAACCTGCTATCACAACAAGCTGATCGTCTACCAGGGCGACATCGACCGTGTGCTCGGCGTGCTGCACGTACGCAAAACGCTCGCGGCCCTGCACAACCAGGAACTCGGGCGCGACACCCTGCGCGAACTGCTGACCGAGCCGTATTTCGTGCCGAGCGGCACGCCGGTGTTCCAGCAGCTCCAATATTTCCAGGAGAGCCGCCAGCGCACCGCGCTCGTCGTCGACGAATACGGCGAACTGCAAGGGCTCGTCACGCCGGAAGACATCATCGAGGAGCTGATCGGCGAATTCACCACCTCGATTCCGCGCGGCGCCAGTTCGCGCGGCGGCTGGAACGAGGATGGCGAATGCATCGTCGCGGGCAGCATGCCGCTGCGCGAGCTGAACCGCTGGCTGCACCTCACGCTGCCCACCGACGGCCCGAAAACGCTCAACGGCCTGATTCTCGAAATTCTCGAAGACATTCCCGATGGCGACGTCTGCGTGCAGATCGGCGAGATCAAGCTCGAAGTCATGCGCAGCGACGATCAGGCGATTCGCACCGTCAAGCTGTTCAAACCGCCGTCGCGCAAAGCCGCCAAAGCGCGCCCCAACTGACGCCCTGGCTGGCAATCGCCGATTCGCGATCAGCATCGCACACGGCCGTTCAGCGCGCCATTAGCCGAATGGCTGAATGGCGCCGCCGTCCTCACTGCCGGAAGATGAAGCCGTCACGTTCTACAGGCGGCTCATCGCCGGTCTCTCATGCCCAACTCCTTTGCAGCCGCGGCGGCCGCGCCACGCGCCCTGCCCTTCAACGGCGAAACTGGCGCAGCCAGTCTCGCCGATCCCGACAACGCCCCGGCCGTGCGTCTCCTGACCGACACGCTGCGGGAAGCGACGCGGCGCAATGCGTCGGATATTCACATCGAGCCGGCCGAGCACGGCTGGCGCATACGCTTGCGGATCGACGGCGTGCTGCATGAAATCCCGCGGCCGCCCGCTCATCTGCGCGATGCATTCGTCACGCGCGTGAAAGTACTCGCGCGGCTCGACATCGCCGAACGGCGCGTGCCGCAGGACGGTCGCCTGCGCATCGCCAGCACGCCGCAGCGCATCGAGGACTATCGCGTCAACTCGCTGCCCACTCTGTTCGGCGAAAAGCTCGTGCTGCGCCGGCTCGACGCACTGCCCGCCGATCTTTCGCTCGATTCGCTCGGCCTCGATCCGCAACAGCGTCAAACCGTCGACGCTGCGATTCGCGCGCCGCACGGTCTTGTGCTCGTCACCGGACCGACCGGCAGCGGCAAAACCCTGTCGCTGTACTGCTTTCTGAATCTGCTGAACGGCGAGGCGCGCAATCTCTGCTCGGTCGAGGACCCGGCGGAGATCCAGCTCGCCGGCATCAATCAGGTCAGTGTGCGCGAGAAAGCCGGGCTGACTTTCGCAGTCGCACTGCGCGCGTTTCTGCGTCAGGACCCGGACGTCATCATGGTCGGCGAAATCCGAGACAACGAGACCGCCGACGTCGCGGTCAAGGCCGCGCAAACCGGCCACCTCGTGCTGTCCACCTTGCATACGAACGATGCCCCCGCGGCGATCGCGCGGCTCATCGACATCGGCGTCGAGCCCTACAACCTCGCGGCCGCGCTGCGGATGGTGACGGCGCAACGGCTCGTGCGGCGCCTGTGCGCCGCGTGCCGCAAGCCAGCGCCGCATTCGGCGGCGGCGCTCGAGGCAGCCGGGTTCGCCGCCCACCGGCTCGATGGCTGGCAGCCTTATGCGGCAGTCGGCTGCGCGGCCTGCCACGGCATCGGCTACCGGGGACGCGTCGGCATTCACCAGGTGATGCCGGTCTCCGACGCCATGCGCGAACTGATCGTCGCCAGCGCGGGCGTCCACGAGCTGGCCCGGCTCGCGCAGACCGAACAGGTCGCGACGTTGCGCGACGCCGCGCTCGCGCGCGTACGCGACGGCACCACGAGTCTCGCCGAAGCGCTCGCCGCCACCGAAGTCGCATGAGCACCGTTCCGCTCCTTCGCCCCGCTGCCGACCAGCGCTTCAAATGGCGCGGCCTCGACGCCGACGGCGCGCGTCAAAGCGGCTCGCTGATCGCGCCGGACGCGAGCGCCGCACGGGCCATGCTCAAACGCGACAACCTGTTCATCGTGGAACTCGCGATGCAAGGGCCGGCGCCACGCCCCCAAACCCGCGCCGCCGACGTCACGCTGTTCACGCGGCAACTCGCGAGCCTGTTGCGCGCCGGTCTGCCACTCGCACCCGCGCTCGAACTGCTCGCGCAAGCACCCGCGTCGCGCCGGCAAGGCATGCCGCGCATCATCGCCGCCGTCGCGCGCGACATCACCGCCGGCCTGCGCTTTTCGGCGGCATTGCAGCGGCACCCCGCGCAGTTCAACGCGCTGTACTGCCAGCTCGTCGAAGTCGGCGAAGCCGCGGGCGCACTCGCCACGGTGCTCGCCCGTCTCGCCGACGACCGCGAACGCGCCGCCGCGCAACGCGCGAAAGTACGCGCGGCGCTGACCTACCCGGTCGCGATCCTGCTGCTCGCCATGGCGATTACGGCTGCGTTGCTGGTGTGGGTCGTGCCGACCTTCAAGCAGATTTTCGACGGTTTCGGCGCGCAGTTGCCCGCGCCGACACAGTTCGTGCTAGCGCTGTCAGCCGGCGCGGCGCGCTGGAGCGTGCCGGCGTTTGCGCTGCTGGCCGCGCTGAGCTCGGCCATGACGTTCGTGTTGCGGCGGTCGGCCAGCGCCCGCATCCGTTTTGCGCGCGCCTCGCTCAACCTGCCGGTAGCCGGCCCGCTGCTACGCACGCTGTGCGCGGCGCGCTGGAGCCGCGCGCTCGGCACGCTGCTGTCCGCCGGCACACCGCTCGCCGATGCCTTCGACTCGCTCACGCACGCAACCGGCAATGCCTTTTTCGATCGCGCCACGGCGGGCATCGCGGTGAGATTGCGGCGCGGCGAACGGCTCGCCGCGGCGATGCGCGCCGCGCAATGCTTCCCGTCCGAGGTCGTGCAGCCCGTTGCGGTCGCCGAGGAATCGGGGGCGCTCGACACGATGCTGCTCGACGTCGCCTCGCTCGCCGATCGCCAGGTGGACGAAAAGATCGGCACGCTGTCGAGCCTGTGCGAACCGCTCGTGATCGTCGTGCTCGGCGCGCTGGTCGGCGGCCTCGTGATTGCGATGTATCTTCCCATTATTCAACTCGGCAACGTGGTGTAGCATCGCAGCCGAATCCATTCCAACTCCATGCAGGCTCCTCTTCCGCTCGTGCAAGAAACCTCTTCCAGCCTGCTCGCGGGCTTACTGCCAGGCCGCTTCGCAAGCGATGTCGGGCTCGCGATCGCCAGTCTGCCCGCGGGCGTGCAGATCGCGTTCGCGATCGTGTTCGGCCTCGTGATCGGCAGCTTTCTGAACGTAGTCGTGCACCGGCTGCCCATCATGCTCGAACGCGCCTGGCGCGAGGAAATCAACGAGGCCACCGAGACGCCGCAAGCCGACGACGGCCTGCCCGCGCGCTATAACCTGTGGGTGCCGCGCAGCGCATGCCCGCATTGCGGTCACGTTCTGAGCGCGTGGGAAAACCTGCCGGTCCTGAGCTATCTCATGTTGCGCGGGCGTTGCTCCGCGTGCGGCACGCATGTGAGCCTGCGCTATCCGCTGCTCGAAATTGCGAGCGCCGCCTGCGCCGCGAGCGTGCTCGCGGTGTTCGGCCCGACCATGATGGCGCTCGCCGCGTTCGGCCTGTGCGCGACGCTGCTGGCGATGAGCGCGATCGACATCGACACGCACCTGTTGCCCGACTCGATGACGCTGCCGCTGCTGTGGGCCGGCATCATCGTCAATTTCAACGGTATGTTCACGAACCTGCACGACGCGGTGCTCGGCGCGATCTTCGGGTATCTCGCGCTATGGGCCGTGCATTGGGTGTTCCGTCTCGTACGTGGCGTCGAAGGCATGGGCTACGGCGATTTCAAGCTGCTAGCCGCCCTCGGCGCCTGGCTCGGCTGGGCTGCCCTGCCGCAAATCGTGCTGATCGCGGCGATCGCCGGTGCGGTGGTCGGACTCGCGGCCACGTGGCGCGGCCGCATGCGCTTCGAGGAGCCGCTGCCGTTTGGGCCGTTTCTCGCCGCGGGCGGTGCGCTCACGCTATTTGTCGGCACGCCGCTCTATCTGGCTCTGGGAGGCTGAAGCATGTTCGTTGTGGGACTGACTGGCGGCATTGGCAGCGGCAAATCGACGGTGGCTAATCTGTTTGCCGCGCGCGGCGTGCCGCTCGTCGACACCGACGTGATCGCGCATCGCATCACCGCGCCGCATGGCGTCGCGATGCCGCTCATTGCCGCCGAATTCGGCACGGAGTTCGTCGCGCCGGACGGCTCGCTCGATCGCGCGCGCATGCGCTCGCTCGTGTTCAGCGACGAAGCGGCGCGCAAGCGTCTCGAAAGCATCACGCATCCGCTGATTCGCGCGGAAACCGAGCGCGAGCAACGCGAGGCGCAAGGGCCGTACGTGATCGTCGTGGTGCCGTTGCTGGTCGAATCCGGTACGTGGAAGAACCGGGCGAATCGGGTGCTGACCGTCGATTGCAGCGTCGAGACGCAGATCGCGCGCGTGATGAAGCGCAACGGCTTCAGCCGCGAACAGATCCTCGTGATCATCGCGCGCCAGGCCACGCGCGAAGCGCGCTTAGCCGCCGCCGACGACGTCATCGACAACGACAATGCGCCGCTCGAAGCGCTCGAAGCTCAGGTGGATGTACGGCATCGCGCGTACCTGTTGCTCGCGAATGGGTGAGTAACGGGTGAACGAGCGAGAGGGCCGGCCAAACCGAAGCCGCCGCGTGCGCTGACCTGCGCACACACGCAATACCGCGATACGTGACGCACCCGGATCGCACACATGCGTTGCATAGGCGTGTGCCGCACCTGGCCGCGATCGATCCGTACGCGGATCGATCGCATGCATGCGTCCCGATGAAGCGCCACGCGAATCTCGAAGCGCAACGCGAGCGCAACATGACACAAGCGTGTCCGCGGCACGCCTCATGCACGAGCACGCCCGAGGCAAAAACCCGCCACCGGCATGACTCAACCGCGGCACGAGGCACCATCAGCCCAGGTTCCCACACGAACCGCCACCCGCGCATTGAACTTTGCGCGCCCCCAGCAGCCGAAACGCTCTGAACCATCGTGAAGTCACGAAAAAAGTTGCGAAAGCGCGCTGAAAAAGTGCGTGATTGCTTGGGTAGTCCCACGGCATTAGAATGTTTTGCATTCCTGTCACCGACCACGCCCGAGGCGAGCCCGCTTGATCCTTTACGAGTACCCCTTCAACGAGCGAATCAGAACGCTGTTGCGCCTCGAAGATCTGTTCGAGCGCTTCACGTTCTTTCTGACTCAGGAAGACGCCAGGGAACATCACGTCGCACTGACAACGTTGTTCGAAATTTCCGAAGTCGCGGGTCGCGCAGATCTGAAGTCCGATCTGATGAAGGAGCTCGAGCGGCAACGGCAAACGCTCGCGCCGTTTCGCGGCAATCCCGGCATCGAACAGAACGCGCTGGAAGCGGTGCTCGGCGAAATCGAGCAAACGCTCGCAGGGCTCGCGCAGATGCAGGGCAAAACCGGCCAGCATCTTGCAGACAACGAATGGCTCGCGAGCATTCGCAGCCGCGCCATCATTCCTGGCGGCACCTGCAAATTCGATCTGCCGTCCTACTATGCGTGGCAACAGCTGTATCCCGATCAGCGTCGCCAGGACATCGCCAAATGGGTCACGCCGCTGCTGCCGCTGCGCGACGCGGCCACCATCGTGCTGCGGCTCGCGCGCGAATCGGGCCAGGCGTCGAAGGTGATGGCGATGCAGGGCAGCTATCAACAGATGCTCTCGGGCCGCTCGTATCAATTGATGCAGGTGCGCGTGGCACCTGAATTGCGCGTGATTCCCGAAGCGAGCGCCAACAAGTACATGCTGTGGGTGCGCTTCACGGTGCAGGACGGCGATCTGCGGCCGCGCGCGGTCGACGTCGACGTGCCGTTCCAGCTCACGCTTTGCAGCCTGTAAGCGCTCGCCGTCCTTAACAGACCCAAACAGCCCAATCCGGATTCAGGGAACGCGCCTTTGAAACGGCGCGAAATAGCCTTATATTCGTTACTTGTTCCGTTTGCGATTGACTGTCCGACCGTATGCCTACCGTCGTCAAATGTCCTACTTGCGGCAAAGATGTCCGCTGGACCCCTGAAAACCGCTTCCGTCCTTTTTGTTCCGAACGCTGCAAGCAGATCGATCTCGGCGCATGGGCCGCCGAGAAATACAAGATAGGCGGCAACGACCAGGAAGCCTCGTCATCCGATGAAACGTCTCGTGACGATTACAACCCGCATTGAGCCCGGCCGCGAGACTAAAAAAAGGCCATCGAAAGACCGGCAATAAAAGGCGATAAACAGACGATAAAAAACCACGCGGCCCGGCGCTGTTCGCACAACCCCCGTCACCGCGTGGTTTCATCTGCTACACGTGCTACCCGCCGACTACGTCTTCTCGGCCGCCAGCCACTCCAGCACCGGAATGGTCGCCGGCAGCAGCGGCGAGACCTCGGCAGGCAAGCTCTGCCACACGAACGCCTGGCCTTCGCGGCCATGCGGCTCGCCTGACCACTGCGTCACCTTGCAGAAGAACAGCCGCACATAGGCATGCGGATAATCGTGTTCGAGCGTATGCCACAGATGGCTCGCCTCGACCTCGATGCCCAGCTCCTCGTGCAGTTCGCGCGCGAGCGCGGCCTCGACCGATTCGCCCGGTTCGAGCTTGCCGCCCGGAAACTCCCAGTAGCCCTCGTACGGCTTGCCCGCCGGACGCTGCGCGAGCAGATAGCGCCCGTCCGGCTGCACCAGCACGCCGACCGCGACTTCGGTGACCGGGCGGGCGGCGCCGTTCTTGCCCGTGTTGCCGCTTGCCTCGCTCATGCCGGCGTCTTACGGCCGGACCAGTCGCGCGCGAACTGCCACGCGACACGTCCCGAGCGCGATCCGCGTTCGAGTGCCCACACGAGCGCATCGCCGCGCGCCGCCTCGATTTCGGCGTCGTCGCAACCGAAATGCCGCAGCCAGTGCGCGATGATCGTCAGATAGTCGTCCTGCTTGAACGGATAGAAGCTGACCCACAGCCCGAAACGCTCGGACAGCGAAATCTTCTCTTCGACCAGTTCGCCCGGATGAATCTCGCCATCCGACGTGTGCTTGTACGTCTCGTTGTCGCTCATGTACTCGGGCAGCAGATGGCGGCGGTTCGAGGTCGCGTAGATCAGCACGTTGTCCGACTGTGCGGCGACCGAGCCGTCGAGCGCGACCTTCAGCGCCTTGTAGCCCGATTCGCCCTCTTCGAACGACAGGTCGTCGCAGAACACGATGAAGCGCTCCGGGCGCTTCGCGATCAGATCGACGATGTCGCCGAGATCGTGCAGATCGTCCTTGTCCACTTCGATCAGACGCAGGCCGTCTTTTGCGTACGCGTTCAGGCAGGCCTTGATCAGCGACGACTTGCCGGTGCCGCGCGCGCCCGTCAGCAGCACGTTGTTGGCCGGCTGCTGGCGCACGAACTGGCGCGTGTTCTGTTCGATCAGCCCTTTCTGGCGATCGATGTTCTGCAGGTCGTCGAGCGTGATCGACGAAATCGCGGGCACCGGTTGCAGGTAGCCGCGCCCCTGGCGCTTGCGCCAGCGGAACGCGACGGCGGCCGACCAGTCGATTTCCGGCGCGGCGGGGGGAAGCATGGCTTCCAGGCGACCGAGCACGGCTTCGGCCCGGGTCAGAAACTGTTCGAGTTTGTCCATGTTAAGTAGGCGGCCAGCGGCCGCGCATTGAGCCTGATTACGAGCGGTAGTCGGCGTTGATGCTCACGTAGTCGTGCGACAGATCGCAGGTCCAGATCGTGGCTTGCGCATTGCCGCGTCCGAGCACGACGCGAATGCCGATTTCGCTCTTTTTCATGACGCGCTGGCCGTCTTCTTCGCGGTAGGCCGGGTTGCGGCCTCCGGCGGTGGCGACCAGCACGTCGTCGAGATACAGATCGATCTTGCCGACGTCGAGATCGTCCACGCCGGCATAGCCGATGGCCGCGAGAATGCGGCCGAGGTTCGGGTCCGAGGCATAGAAGGCCGTCTTCACGAGCGGCGAGTGGCCGATCGCGTAGGCGATCTTGCGGCACTCCTCGACGCTCGAGCCGCCTTCGACATGCACGGTCATGAATTTGGTCGCGCCTTCGCCGTCGCGCACGATCAGCTGCGCGAGCGTCTGGGCGACTTCCGTCACCGCGTCGCGCAGCGCTGCATAAGCGGGCGAATCGGTGGACGTGATCGCGGGCAGGCTCGATTTGCCCGACGCGATCAGGATGAACGAATCGTTGGTCGACGTATCGCCATCGATCGTGATGCAGTTGAACGAGCGGTCCGCGACGTGCCTGACGAGTTCGTCGAGCACCGGTTGCGCGACGGCCGCGTCGAACGCGAGGAAGCCGAGCATGGTCGCCATGTTCGGCTTGATCATGCCGGCGCCCTTGCTGATGCCGGTCAGCGTGACCGTGTGGCCGTCGATCGTGACCCGGCGCGAAGTCGCCTTCGGCAGCGTGTCGGTCGTCATGATCGCCTGCGCCGCGTCGTACCAGTTCGCTTCCTTGCGGCTCGCGAGCGCGGCCGGCAAACCGGCCTTCAGACGGTCGACCGGCAGCGGTTCGAGAATCACCCCCGTCGAGAACGGCAGCACCTGCTCGGGTGCGATGTCGGCGAGACGCGCGAGTTCCGCGCAGGTTTCGCGCGTCGCCGCGAGGCCCGGCTCGCCGGTGCCCGCGTTCGCGTTGCCGGTGTTGATGACCAGCGCGCGAATCGGCTTGCCGCCCGCGCGCACGCGCTGCAGGTTCTCGCGGCACACGGTGACGGGCGCCGCGCAGAAGCGGTTCTGCGTAAACGCGCCGCCGACCGTCGCACCTTCGTCGACGGAAATGACGAGCACGTCCTTGCGGTTCGGCTTGCGGATATTCGCCTCTGCCCAGCCGAGCGTGACGCCGGCGACGGGATGGAGTTGAGCGGGATCGATCGAGGGAAAGTTGACAGCCATGGTCGCGACCTGTCGAAGAAAATGCCGGCGGGTGCCGGCATTGGGGAAACGGAACGGGTGACCCGGGCGTGCTGCCGGGCCACCGGCGAAATCAACGGCAAAGCCGCGCTAACGACGACACCGAAACAACGCGGCGCGCCCAGAAGCGCGCCGCACCGGCGTTACGCGATCTTGCCGTGGCACTGCTTGTACTTCTTGCCGCTGCCGCACGGGCACGGGTCGTTACGTCCGACCTTCGGCACGTTGTCGGTATTCACATGCACCGCTTGCGGGGCCACGCCGTGACCGTGGCCGTGGCTCATCGCGTCGCCGATCATCGCGGCGGTGGCCGCTTCGGCTGCGACGGGCGCGGCGGCGCCGGCTTCCGCGAATTCGGCATGACGGAACTCGACGTTCTCGAGATGACCGCCCTGCTCTTCCATCTGCTCCGCAGCCGCCTCGAGCTGCTCCGGCGACTGAATCTGCACGTTCATCACGATGCGCGTGACTTCGAGCTTCACCGCGTCGAGCATCGCGGCGAACAGTTCGAACGCCTCGCGCTTGTATTCCTGCTTCGGGTTCTTCTGCGCATAGCCGCGCAGATGGATGCCCTGGCGCAGATGGTCGAGCGCCGCCAGGTGTTCGCGCCACGCACGATCGAGCGTCTGCAGCATGATCGAGCGCTCGAACGCGCTGAACGATTCGCGGCCCACGAGCTGGACCTTCGACTCGTACGCTTCGTCGGCGGCGGCCTCGACCGCTTCGAGAATTTCGTCCGCGTTGATCGAGTTCGACTCGTTGATCATTTCCTGAATCGCGAGATCGAGCTGCCATTCGTTGCGCAGCACTTCCTCGAGTTCGGGCACGTCCCACTGCTCTTCGATGCTGCCCGCCGGTACGAACTGATGCACGATGTCGGCGATCACGCCGTGACGCATCGCGCCGATCGTCTCGGTAATGTCGTTCGCTTCGAGCAATTCGTTGCGCTGCTGATAGATCACCTTGCGCTGATCGTTCGAGACATCGTCGTATTCGAGCAATTGCTTACGAATATCGAAGTTGCGCGCCTCGACCTTGCGCTGCGCCGATTCGATCGAGCGCGACACGATGCCCGCTTCGATCGCCTCGCCTTCCGGCATCTTCAGGCGGTCCATGATCGCGCGTACGCGGTCGCCCGCGAAAATGCGCAGCAGCGGGTCTTCGAGCGACAGATAGAAGCGCGACGAACCCGGGTCGCCCTGACGGCCGGCACGGCCGCGCAGCTGGTTGTCAATCCGGCGCGACTCGTGACGCTCGGTGCCGATGATGTGCAGACCGCCCGCGGCCTTCACCTGATCGTGCAGCGTCTGCCATTCGTCGTGCAGCTTCTGGATGCGGCGCTGCTTTTCATCGTCAGAAAGTGTTTCGTCCTGCTCGATGAACGACGCCTGTTTCTCCGCGTTGCCGCCGAGCACGATGTCGGTGCCGCGGCCGGCCATGTTGGTGGCGATCGTGATGCGCTGCGGCCGGCCCGCTTCGGCGACGATCGCCGCTTCGCGCGCGTGCTGCTTCGCGTTCAGCACTTCGTGCGGCAAACCGGCCTGCTTGAGCAGATGCGACAGCAGTTCCGAGTTCTCGATCGACGTCGTGCCGACCAGCACCGGCTGACCGCGCTCGTAGCACTCGCGAATGTCGCGGATCACCGCGTCGTAGCGTTCCTTCGCGGTCTTGTAGATCTGATCCTGCTTGTCGATCCGCTTGGGCGGACGGTTGGTCGGGATCACGACCGTTTCGAGACCGTAGATCTCGTTGAATTCGTACGCTTCGGTGTCGGCCGTGCCGGTCATGCCGGCCAGCTTCGCGTACATGCGGAAGTAGTTCTGGAACGTGATCGAAGCGAGCGTCTGGTTCTCGCTCTGGATCTTCACGTGCTCCTTCGCCTCGACCGCCTGGTGCAGACCGTCCGACCAGCGGCGGCCGGCCATCAGACGGCCGGTGAATTCGTCGACGATGATGACTTCGCCGTTCTGCACAACGTAGTGCTGGTCCTTGAAGAACAGCGTGTGCGCGCGCAGCGCCGCGTACACGTGGTGCATCAGCGTGATGTTCTGCGGCGCGTAGAGGCTTTCGCCCTCGCCGATCAGGCCCCACTCGGCGAGCAGGCGCTCGGCTTTTTCGTGGCCAGATTCGGTCAGGAACACCTGACGGCCCTTTTCGTCGAGCGTGTAGTCGCCCGGCTTCTCGACGCCGGTGCCGTCCGCCTTCTCTTCGCCGATCTGGCGTTCGAGCAGCGGCGGCAGCGCGTTCATGCGCACGTAGAGTTCGGTGTGATCTTCGGCCTGGCCGGAGATGATGAGCGGCGTACGCGCTTCGTCGATCAGGATCGAGTCCACTTCGTCGACGACCGCGAAATTCAGGCCGCGCTGCACGCGCGCGTCGGTCTCGTAGACCATGTTGTCGCGCAGGTAGTCGAAGCCGAATTCGTTGTTGGTGCCGTAGGTGATGTCCGAGGCGTAGGCTTTCTGCTTGGACTCGTGGTCCATCTGCGACAGGTTGATGCCGACCGACAGACCGAGGAAGTTGTAGAGCCGCGCCATCCATTCGGCGTCGCGCTGCGCGAGGTAGTCGTTGACCGTGACCACGTGCACGCCGCGCCCCGACAGCGCATTCAGGTACACCGGCAGCGTCGCGACGAGCGTCTTGCCTTCGCCGGTGCGCATTTCGCCGATCTTGCCGTAGTGCAGCGCCATGCCGCCGATCAACTGCACGTCGAAGTGGCGCATTTTCAGCACGCGCTTGCTGGCCTCGCGGCAAACCGCGAACGCCTCGGGCAGGATCTTGTCGAGAGATTCGCCGCTCGCGACGCGTTGGCGGAATTCACCCGTTTTGGCGCGCAGCTGATCGTCCGTCAATTGCTCGATCTGCGGTTCGAGCGCATTGATCGCCGCGACGGTCTTTTGATATTGCTTGACTAGCCGCTGATTACGGCTGCCAAAAATCTTCTGTAGAAAACCGGTGGTCATCGGATCGGTGTCTGCGTCGCGGCTTCGGCTGGCTCGCGGTGTGCGGTTCGGGCACGCGCGAGCCTAGAGTCGGAAAGGCTTTGGCCGCTTAGTCCAGGAGTGAATTCGAATCGGGCATTCTAGCACGCGCCTTTGGCAGCGCTTGTGTCAGAGGTGCGACGGCGCGGGCGTTCGGGGGGGGCCCCGGGGGCCGTCCGGCAAACTCCGGCGACGCGTCGCAAGCGGGGTTCGCAAGCTGCCCGCGCGGTACAATCGCGGCATGGGCGTGCAAGGTGCGCGCCCACGTCGTTAATCCCAAACATGAGCCGTTTTTCGTCCTTTTCAAGGCCGCCGAAGCAGTTCGATCTGCGCCGTCCCCAGCCGCTTTCCGAGGTGCTGGGCCGCACGGACGCGTTCGCCGCGCTGCGCGCGGGCGTCGAGCAGATTGCCGCGCTCGAGAAGGATCTGCGCGAGTTGCTGCCCGATTATCTGGCGAGCAGTGTCGAGCCGGGCTTCATCAAGGACGGCGTGCTGGCCCTCTTTGCCGCGCACAACGCCCTCGCGGCACGGCTGCGACACCTGGAGCCGCGGCTGCTGGCGGATTTGCAGCAGCGCGGCTGGCCGGTCCATGCGCTGAAGATTCGCGTGCGGCCGCAGCCGCTCAAGGAGCCGCCGCCCGTCAAGCAGGCGCGCATGACGCCGGCCGGCGCCGACGCGTTGCAGGCGCTCAGCGAATCGCTGGCGCCGTCACCGCTGCAGGAAGCGCTCGCGCGCATGGCGGCGAGGCATCGGCGCAATCGCTGAATAACGCAATCGCTAAGCAATAGACGAAAAAAAACGGCCCCGAAGGGCCGTTGTTCCATCTGGCTTGCCTGTGCGCTACAACTCGGGCGTCAGGCGAAAGCCGTTTGCGTTTCGTACGCGAAGCCGCGCGGCGCTTTCTGCGTGTCTTCAAAGGTGACGACTTCGTACGCGTCTTCGTGCGCGAGCAGTTCGCGCAGCAGCGCGTTGTTCAGGCCGTGGCCCGACTTGTACGCGGTGTACGACGCCAGCAGCGGATGGCCGACCACATACAGGTCGCCGATCGCGTCGAGCATCTTGTGCTTGACGAACTCGTCGTCGTAACGCAGGCCGTCGTTGTTCAGGATGCGGTACTCGTCGAGCACGATCGCGTTGTCCATGCTGCCGCCGCGAGCGAGGCCCAGTTCGCGCATCATTTCCACTTCATGCGCGAAGCCGAACGTGCGGGCACGCGCGATTTCGCGCACATACGACGTGTTGGCGAAATCGACTTCGAGCGCCTGGCCGGTTTTGTCCACGGCCGGGTGGCGAAAGTCGATCGTGAACTTGAGCTTGAAGCCGAAGTACGGGTCGAGACGCGCGAACTTGTCGCCATCGCGAATTTCGACCGGCTTCGTGACCTTGATGAATTTCTTCGCCGCGTTCTGCTCTTCGATACCGGCCGACTGGATCAGGAACACGAACGAACCCGCGCTGCCGTCCATGATCGGGATTTCCTCGGCGGTGACGTCGACGTAAAGGTTGTCGATGCCGAGACCGGCGCAGGCGGACATCAGATGCTCGACCGTCGACACTCGCGCGCCGTCTTTCTGCAACACGGAGGCGAGACGCGTATCGCCAATCGCCATCGCCGACGCAGGAATGTCCACCGGCGTGGGCAAATCCACGCGCGAAAACACGATGCCAGTGTCCGGCGCCGCCGGACGGAGCGTCAGGTCGACTTTGCGGCCGGAGTGCAGGCCGATGCCGACAGTCTTGACGATCGATTTGATTGTGCGCTGCTTCAACATGGTGATCTTCTACTCGATTGAAAATCCCAATCGGGACTTTTTATTTCATAGCGCGAAGTATACTCCAATCCCCAGACAAGCGTCTTTGCAGGGAACGTATCAATCTGTTTCGCTGCATTACCCCTTAGGCACCGCGAGGGGAAGCAGGACGGGCCGATGCCCCGGAACGGAGGCGTTTCCGGTCATCGGCCCGCGTAACGGCCTGTCACAAAAGCGTCGCAATCACCGTTGCCGAAACCTCACGCGACATCAGCGCGCAGGCCCGCGGCGAAGGTGTGACGCCAGCAACTAGCTCAACGTAGCGAGAATACTCGCCGCATCGCTGACTTCGAATTTGCCGGCAGCTTCGACGTTCAGCGTCTTGACCACGCCGTCGTCGACCACCATCGCGTAGCGCAGGGAACGGATTCCCATGCCACGCGCCGACAGATCCTGCTCCAGACCGAGCGCCCGCGTGAAAGCCGCACTGCCGTCCGCCATCATGCGCACCTTGCCCGAGGTGTGCTGATCGCGTCCCCACGCGCCCATCACGAACGCGTCGTTGACGGACACGCACCAGATCTCGTCGATGCCGGCAGCGCGCAACTGCTCGGCGTGCTCGACATAACCCGGTACATGTTTGGCCGAACAGGTCGGCGTGAACGCGCCGGGCAATCCGAAGATCACCACGCGCTTGCCCGCCGTCTGCCCGCGCACGTCGAAACTGTTCGGTCCGATCGTGCAGCCCGCCCGCTCGTCTTCGACAAACTCGAAGAGCGTCGCGTCGGGTAGCTTGTCACCTGCCTTGATCATGCTCAGTCCTTTGCATCGATGCGAAGCACGCTCGCACGTCGTCGTGTCGCAGTGAAATCCAGCGTCAGCCCAACTACACAACTACAGGCTGCGCCGCCCGGCGGCAGTCGCCCGGTCCGTTTCGCGAATCCGCAGAGGGCAGTCGCCCCTGCCGCGAATCAGACGATACGCGACCTCTTTGCCGTTCACCCGCCACGCTCGTGCATTCGTCCGCCAGCGCTGCACCGCAATACAACCCGCAGCGCGGCAACGAAAGCCTGCCCGCGCGCTCAGTCCGCCTGCTTGCGCAGGAACGCCGGAATGTCGTACGTGTCGACGCCCTTTTCCTGCAGCGCCTGCACGTGCGAGGCCGCGGTGTCGCGCGAGGTGCGCCACACTGCCGGCGTATCCAGCGCGCCGTAGTCGGCCGTGCTCGCGTGACCCGCCGCCGGTGCGTAGGCAGCATGCTGCATCGCGCCGACCGGCTGGTTGTCGGTGCCGGTGCGCAGCAGCGTCATCGGTGCCGATTGCTGCTTCTTCGCCGCGCGGCCGAGGCCCGTTGCGACGACCGTCACGCGCAGCGCGTCGCCCATCGCATCGTCGTACACCGCGCCGAAGATCACCGTGGCATCTTCCGCAGCATAGCTCTTGATCGTGTTCATCACTTCGCGCGTTTCCGACAGACGCAGCGAACGGCTCGACGTGATGTTGACCAGCACGCCGCGCGCGCCCGACAGATCGACGCCTTCCAGCAGCGGACTCGCGACGGCCTGTTCGGCCGCGAGGCGCGCGCGATCGACGCCGGCAACCGTCGCCGTGCCCATCATCGCCTTGCCCTGCTCGCCCATCACGGTCTTCACGTCTTCGAAGTCGACGTTCACGAGACCGTCGACGTTGATGATTTCCGCAATGCCCGCCACCGCGTTGTTCAGAACGTCGTCAGCGCACTGGAAGCACTTGTCCATCTCGGCGTCATCGCCCATCACCTCGAACAGCTTGTCGTTCAGCACGACGATCAGCGAGTCGACGTGATCCTCCAGTTGCTGCGAACCGGCTTCCGCGACGCGCATGCGCTTGCCGCCTTCGAATTCGAACGGCTTGCTGACCACACCGACGGTCAGAATGCCCATCTCCTTCGCGATCTGCGCCACGACCGGTGCCGCGCCCGTGCCGGTGCCGCCGCCCATGCCGGCGGTGATGAACACCATGTGCGCGCCGCGCAGTGCGTCGGCGATGCGCTCGCGGGCTTCTTCAGCGGCGGCGCGGCCCATTTCCGGCTTCGCGCCCGCGCCCAGACCCGTGTTGCCGAGCTGGATCACCGCGGTGGCACGCGAACGCGACAGTGCCTGCGCGTCCGTGTTCATCACGATGAAGTCGACGCCTTGCACGCCTTTGTTGATCATGTGCTGAACGGCATTGCCGCCAGCGCCACCGACTCCGACGACCTTGATGATGGTGCCGTTCGTTTCGGTTTCCAGCATCTGGAATTCCATGTTGCCTCCGTCAAGATAAAAAAGTACCGCCACTCGGCGTTATCCGGCAGGAGATCGGGCAACCCCCTGTCGCGCGCCAGCCGCCGGCACCAGCGCGAATTTCTCGAAACCTGTAATCAGAAGTTGCCGAGGAACCAGTCCTTCATGCGCGAGAACACCTGCCCCATCGACCCCGACTGCACCGCAACCTTGCGCCCGCGCATGCGCTGCGAGCGGCCTTCGACGAGCAGGCCCATCGCCGTCGAGTAGCGCGGATTGCGCACCACGTCGGCGAGACCGCCCGCGTATTCCGGCACGCCGATGCGCACCGGCTTCAGGAAAATGTCCTCGCCGAGCTCGACCATGCCGATCATCATCGACGCGCCGCCCGTCAGCACCACGCCGGAGCTCAGCAGTTCTTCGTAACCCGACTCGCGCACGACCTGCTGCACGAGCGAAAACAGTTCTTCGACCCGCGGCTCGACCACGGCCGCGAGCGCCTGGCGCGACAGCGTGCGCGGACCGCGCTCGCCGAGACCCGGCACTTCGATCATCTCGTCCGGATCGGCGAGCGCCTGCTTGGCGATGCCGTAGTCGACCTTGATGTCTTCGGCGTCCGGCGTCGGCGTGCGCAGCGCCATCGCGATGTCGCTCGTGATCTGGTCGCCGGCGATCGGAATCACGGCCGTGTGGCGAATCGCGCCTTCGCTGAAGATCGCGATGTCGGTCGTGCCGCCGCCGATGTCGACGAGCACCACGCCCAGTTCCTTTTCGTCTTCCGTCAGCACCGCGAGCGACGACGCGAGCGGCTGCAGGATCAGGTCGTTCACTTCGAGGCCGCAGCGGCGCACGCATTTGACGATGTTCTGCGCCGCGCTCACGGCGCCGGTGACGATGTGCACCTTCACTTCGAGGCGGATGCCGCTCATGCCGATCGGCTCGCGCACGTCTTCCTGACCGTCGATGATGAATTCCTGCGTGAGGATATGCAGCACCTGCTGGTCGGTCGGAATGTTGATCGCCTTGGCGGTTTCGATCACGCGCGCGACGTCGGCCTGCGTGACTTCCTTCTCCTTGATCGCGACCATGCCGCTCGAATTGAAGCTGCGAATATGGCTGCCGGCGATGCCGGTGAACACGTTCGTGATCTTGCAGTCGGCCATCAGCTCGGCTTCCTCGAGCGCGCGCTGGATCGACTGCACGGTGGCTTCGATGTTCACCACCACGCCTTTCTTGAGCCCCTTCGATTCGCTCTGGCCGAGACCGATCACCTCGTAGTGGCCCTCGCCCTTCAACTCGGCGACGATGGCCACGACCTTCGACGTCCCGATGTCGAGGGCGACCAGCAGATCCTTATAGTCTTTACTCATAGCGTGCTCATTGCGTGTGATGTCCGTTTACTTCTTGCCCTTGTCGGGTTCGCTGATGAAGCGCATGCCAGCGGCACGAATCGCGAAACCGTTCGGATAGCGCAAGTCCGCATACTCGATATCCTTTCCCCAACGTTGCGTGACCGCGTTCCATGCCGCGGTCAGACGCCTGCTGCGATCGGCGAGCGTGTCCTGATTGCGTTCGCGCCCCAGCTCCACCTGCGTGCCGTTCGAGAGCTTCACCGTCCACGCGTAGCGCGGCGACAGCGTTACTTCCTCGGGCGTCGCATTGAGCGGCGCGAACCACTTCTGGAAGTCGTGATAACGCGCGACGACTTCCTTTGCCGTACCGTCCGGGCCGTCGAACGCGGGCAGATCCTCGTCGAGCTCGCCCTGGTTCGCCGTGAACAGCTCGCCGTCGACGCTCACGAGCTGATCGCTGCCCCACGTCCCAAGCGGCTTGTACTCCTCCAGCGTGACAGCCAGTGCATTCGGCCAGACGCGCCGCACGCTCGCGTGGCGCACCCACGGCATCTGCTCGAAGGCCTGCCGCGCGACATCGAGATCGACGGTGAAGAAGTTGCCCTTCAACTTGCCGACCACGCCGGCGCGCACCGTCGGCGAATTGATATGCTCGGTGTCGCCGTCGATCTGGATTTCGCGCAACGCGAAATTCGGGCGCTGGATCAGCCAGTAACCGCCCGCCGCCAGCAGCAGGAGCACCAGCAACGCATGCAAGGCATTGCTGGCGAGATTGAGCTGGCGAACGTTGTTCCACATGGTGTTGCTTGCGATTGCCTTGATTAGTCGTTCAATGTCAGCGCCAATACGCCGACCACCAGGTCCTGATAACTGATGCCGACCGCGCGCGCCGCTTTCGGCGGCAGCGAGTGATCGGTCATGCCGGGCGCCGTGTTCACTTCGAGGAAATACGGCTGGCCTTCGCCGTCGAGCATGAAGTCGGCGCGACCCCAGTCGGTGCAGCCGAGCACGTCGAACGCGCGGCGCGCGAGCTGCTTCAGGCGCGTTTCCTCGTCGGCGGGCAGGCCGCACGGAATCAGGTACTGCGTGTCGTTGGCGATGTACTTCGCGTGGTAGTCGTAGAACTCGCCGGCCGGCACGATGCGGATCACCGGCAGGTCCAGATTGCCGGCGATGCACGCGGTGTATTCGCCGCCGCCCTCGATGCTCTTCTCGACCACCACGATACGGTCGTGCTTGACGGCTTCGAGCAGCGCGGCCGGCAGCGCGTCCGCGCTCTTCACCTTGATGACGGCGACGCTCGACCCTTCGCTGGCCGGCTTCACGAACAGCGGCAGACCGAGCTTCGCGACGATCTCTTTGGAGCGCGCTGCGTAGTCGTCGCCGCGCAGCACCGCTTCGAACGGCGGCGTCGGAATGCCGAGCTGCTGCCACACGAGCTTGGTGCGGAACTTGTCGAGACCGAGCGCCGAGCCGAGCACGCCGCTACCGGTGTACTTGATGCCGTAGAAATCGAGCGCGCCCTGAATCTGGCCGTTCTCGCCGTAACCGCCATGCAGCGCGTTGAACGCGCGCACGAAACCCTCTTCCCTCAACGCGGACAGCGGACGCTCGGCCGGGTCGAACGGATGCGCGTCGATGCCCGCGTCGCGCAGGCCTTGCAACACCAGCCGCCCGGAATTGAGCGACACCTCGCGCTCGGCGGAATTACCGCCGAGCAGCACGGCCACCTTGCCGAATTGTTTAGCGAGTTGATCGGATTTGATGCTGCTCATCTCACACCTTCTGTTCCTGAGCGAGGCGACCCGGCACACCGCCGATCGAACCCGCGCCCATCGTAATCACCACATCGCCGTCGCGCACCACGGTGGAGAGCGCGTCCGGCACTTCATCGACCGTATCGACGAACACCGGCTCGACCTTGCCCGCGACGCGCAGCGCGCGCGCGAGCGCGCGGCCATCCGCGGCGACGATCGGCGCTTCGCCGGCCGCGTAGACCTCGGTCAGCACGAGCGCGTCGACAGTCGACAGCACCCTCACGAAATCCTCGAAGCAGTCGCGCGTACGCGTGAAGCGGTGCGGCTGGAACGCGAGCACGAGACGCCGGCCCGGAAACGCGCCGCGCGCCGCCGCCACCGTGGCCGCCATTTCGACCGGGTGATGACCGTAGTCGTCCACCAGCGTGTAGGCGCCGGCGGCCTCGCCGTTGCTCATAACCGGCACTTCGCCGTAGCGCTGGAAGCGCCGGCCGACGCCGTTGAAATCCGCAAGCGCTCGCTGGATATCGGCATCTTTCACTTCAAGTTCAGTCGCGATCGCGATCGCGGCCAGCGCGTTCTGTACGTTGTGCTCGCCCGGCAGATTCAACGTGATGTCGAGCGGCGCCGCGTCTTCGCGCATCGCGGTGAAATGCATGCGGCCTTCGCGCGCCTCGACGTTGACCGCGCGCACCTGCGCGTCGGCCGCGAAGCCGTAGCGGATGATCGGCTTCGACACGAACGGCAGAATCTCCTTCACGTTCGGATCGTCGACGCACAGCACCGCGATGCCGTAGAACGGCAGACGGTGCGTGAATTCGATGAACGCCTGCTTCAGACGCGCGAAGTCGTGACCATAGGTATCCATATGATCGGCGTCGATGTTCGTAATGACTTCGATCACCGGGAACAGGTTCAGGAACGACGCGTCCGATTCGTCGGCCTCGGCAACGATGAAGTCGCCGGTGCCCAGGCGCGCATTCGCGCCCGCGCTGATCAGCCGCCCGCCGATCACGAAGGTCGGATCGAGCCCGCCCGCCGCGAGCACGCTCGCGACGAGCGAGGTGGTCGTGGTCTTGCCGTGCGTGCCGGCAATCGCGATGCCCTGCTTCAGGCGCATCAGTTCCGCGAGCATCACCGCGCGCGGCACGATCGGAATGCGCCGATGGCGCGCTTCGAGCACTTCGGGGTTATCGCTGCGTACCGCGGTCGACACGACCACCGCGTTCGCCCCCTCGATGTTCTCCGCCGCATGGCCGATCGAAATGCGCGCGCCGAGCGCGGCGAGACGTTCGGTGACCGCGTTTCCCGACAGGTCCGAGCCGCTCACCTGATAGCCGAGATTGACGAGCACCTCGGCGATGCCGCTCATGCCGACACCGCCGATGCCGACGAAATGAATATGTTTGACGATGTGTTTCATTGCTTTCCTTCAGGGCTCATGCCCGCCGTCGAACCCGCACCCGCCACCGTCGCGCAGATCTGCGCGACCTGTTCGGTGGCATCCGGTTTCGCGAGCGAGCGCGAACGCTCCGCCATCTCCGCGAGACTTTCGCGTGTCCGGCTGCGCAACCAGTCGGCGAGCTTTTGCGCCGACAGATCGCGTTGTTGCACGACCAGCGCCGCGCCGTTGTCGGCGAGAAACGCTGCGTTGGTGGTCTGGTGATCGTCCACCGCATACGGGAACGGCACGAAGAACGCCGCGACGCCGACCGCCGCAATCTCCGACACCGTCATCGCGCCCGAGCGACAGATCACCAGATCGGCCGCTTCGTAGGCGCTCGTCATGTCGTCGATGAACGGCACGAGCGAGACGTCGGCACCCGCCTGCAAGCCGGCTGCCGCGTAGTTCTCGCGCAGCGCGTCGATATGCCTGGCCCCCGCCTGATGCACGATGCGCGGGCGCTCGTTGGCGCCCAGCAGCGCAACCGCGCGCGGCACCACATCGTTCAACGCTGCCGCACCGAGACTGCCGCCCACCACCAGCACGTTCAGCGGACCGCTGCGTTGCGCGTAGCGAGCTTTGGGTGCATTCGCGCGCGCAAGTTCCTCACGGATCGGATTGCCGGTCCATTCGCCGTGCGGCAGCGCATTCGGGAACGCAACGAGCACGCGTTTCGCGAGCTTCGCGAGCACCTTGTTCGCGAGACCCGCAATCGAATTCTGTTCGTGCAGCACGAGCGGCCGGCCACTCAGCGCGGTCATGAGACCGGCCGGAAACGTGATGTAGCCACCCATGCCGAGCACGACATCGGGCTTCACGCGACGCAGCACGGAGAAGCTCTGCGTGCAGGCGCTCAGCAGGTTCACCGGCAGCATCAGCTTGGTCTTCAGACCCTTGCCTCGCACGCCGCCGAAACGCACGTACTCCATCGGAATGCCGTGCTTCGGCACGAGCGTCGCTTCCATGCCCGCCGGGTTGCCGAGCCACACGACTTTCCAGCCCCACGCCTGCATCCGGTGCGCGACCGCGAGCCCCGGGAACACGTGTCCCCCGGTGCCGCCGGCCATCACCATCAGCGTGCGTTGTGGCAGAGCCGTCATACTTTGCCCCCACGCATCAGCACCCGGTTCTCGTAATCCACCCGCATCAACACGGCGATAGCGACGCAGTTCAACAAAATGCCCGAACCGCCGTAACTGACGAGCGGCAACGTGAGCCCCTTGGTCGGCAGAAGCCCGAGGTTCACGCCCATGTTGATGAAGGTCTGCGCGCCGAACCAGAGGCCGATGCCCTTGGCGACGAGACCCGCGAACGTGCGGTCGAGCGCGAGCGCCTGACGGCCGATCTCGAACGAGCGGCGCACGATCCAGTAGAACATCAGGATCACGACCAGCACGCCGACGAAACCGAGTTCCTCGCCGATCACCGCGAGAATGAAGTCGGTATGCGCTTCCGGCAGATAGTTGAGCTTCTCGACGCTGCCGCCGAGGCCCACGCCGAACCACTCGCCGCGGCCGAACGCGATCAGCGAGTGCGTCAGCTGATAGGCCTTGCCCTGCGCGTAGCGGTCGTCCCACGGATCGAGGTAGGCGAAAATCCGCTCGCGACGCCACGGCGACGCCCACACGAGCAGACTGAAGGTGCCCACCGCGGTCGCGACGAGGCCGCCGAACAGCTTGCCGTTCACGCCGCCGAGGAACAGCACGCCCATCGCGATCGCCGCGATCACCATGAACGCGCCCATGTCCGGTTCGAGCAGCAGCAGCGCGCCGACAAGACCGACCGCGACCGCCATCGGCAGAAAGCCCTTGGCGAAGCTGTGCATGTACTCCTGCTTGCGCACCGTGTAGTTCGCCGCGTAGATCGTCACCGCGAGCTTCATGATTTCCGACGGCTGCATGTTCGTGATGCCGAGCGGAATCCAGCGGCGCGCGCCGTTCACGCCCTTGCCGATGTGCGGAATCAGCACGATCACGAGCGCAGCGAGCGAGATCAGGAAGAGCTTCGGCGCGTACTTGTCCCACGTCGAAATCGGAATGCGGAACGACACGACGCCGACCACGGCGCCCATCACGACGAAGATGACCTGGCGCACGAGGAACGCGTAGTCGTGATACGAGGCGTATTTCGGCGAGTCGGGCATTGCGATCGACGCCGAATACACCATCACGATGCCGAGCCCGAGCAATGCGACCACGACCCACAGCAGCGAGTGGTCGTAGTCGAGCATGCGCGAGCGCAGCGGACGCACGCCGTTGACCGCGCTCGCGAGACCGCTGCCGCCCGTGCGGCCAGCGGCGCGCGCCGGGCCGGCGCTACTGCCGGCTGCTTCGCGCGAGCCGAAACGTTCCGACCAGCTCATATCATCGTCCCCCGTTCGGCCGCGATGTCTTCCACCGTGCCGCGGAATACCTCGGCCCGATGTGCGTAACTCCTGAACATGTCCAGGCTCGCGCAGGCGGGCGAGAGCAGCACCGCGTCGCCAGGCTGAGCGAGCGCGGCGGCAGCGCGCGTCGCTTCTTCCAGCGTCGCGTGATCCGTCATTGCGACGCCGCTGTGCTCAAGCGCCGCGCGAATCTGCGGCGCGTCGCGGCCGATCAGCATCACCGCGCGACACCAGCGCATGACCGGCGCGGCGAGCGGTTCGAACGCCTGGCCCTTGCCGTCGCCGCCGGCGATCAGCACGATGCGCTGCGCGAGACCGTCGAGCGCGGCGACCGTCGCGCCGACGTTGGTGCCCTTGCTGTCGTCCACGTAGTCGATGCCGTCGATCGACGCGATCAGTTCCACCCGATGCGGCTCGCCGCGATATTCGCGCAAGCCATGCAGCAACGGCGCGCCGGGCAGGCCGATCGCGCGCGCGAGCGCATACGCGGCCAACGCGTTCGCGGCGTTGTGCAAGCCGCGGATGCGCAATGCGTCGGCGGGCATCAGGCGCTTCAGCGCGATGTCCGGCGTGGCGGCCGCTTCGTTCTTGCGGCGGCGCTTCGGTGTCGGTTCGTCGCTCGCGTCGCGATCGTGCGCCTCGACGAGCCACACCATGCCGTTATCGCGCAGCAGACCATAATCGCCGTCGTTCTGCGGTTCGGCCACGCCGAACGTGATCACTTCGGCTTCACCGCTCGCGGACGCGAGCGACATCACGCGCGCGTCGTCGCGATTCAGCACGCGCACGGTCTGTGTACCGAAGATGCGACCCTTCGCCGCCGCGTACGCATCGAGCCCGCCGTGCCAGTCGAGGTGATCCTGCGTGATGTTGAGCACGGCCGCCGCATCGGGCGCAAACGTATGCGAGGTTTCCAGCTGGAAGCTCGACAGTTCGAGCACCCACACGTCGGGCAGCGCGGTCTGGTCGATCGCTTCGGAGAGCTTGTCGAGCAGCGACGGGCTGATGTTGCCGGCCACCGCGACCTTCCTGCCCGCGCGTTCGCACAGCAGGCCGGTCAGGCTCGTCGTCGTGGTCTTGCCGTTCGTGCCGGTAATCGCGATCACCTTCGGCGCGTAGCCCGATTCGCCGAGCGTGCGCAAGGCCTGCGAGAACAGTTCGAGCTCGCCCCACACCGGAATGCCCTGCTCGCGCGCCGCCGCGATCAGCGGCAGCAGATCGGCGGCGAGCGGCGACAGCCCCGGGCTGATCGCGACCAGTTCGACGCCGTCGAGCAGCACCGGCGCAAACGGACCGCCGACGAAATCGGCATCGACGCCATGCGCTTCGAGCGCGGACAGGTTCGGCGGCACCTCGCGCGTATCGGCCACCCGCAGCCGACAACCGTGCCTGGCGCACCAGCGCGCCATCGCGAGACCGGATTCACCCAGTCCCAGCACGAGCACCCTCGGCTTTTGCCGATCCCGAAACTTCTCGCCGAACATCGCCTGCTTCCTTAAATACCGCTGCTTAACGCAATTTGAGAGTGGACAAACCGAACAGGCACAACATCAACGTGATGATCCAGAAACGCACGACCACCTGCGTTTCCTTCCAGCCCGACAATTCGAAATGGTGATGCAGCGGCGCCATCCTGAAGAGGCGCCGCCCTTCGCCGTAGCGACGCTTGGTGTATTTGAACCACGTGACCTGCAACATCACCGACAGCGTTTCCGCGACGAAAATGCCGCCCATGATGAACAGCACGATTTCCTGACGCACGATCACCGCGACCGTGCCGAGCGCGCCGCCGAGCGCGAGCGCGCCGACGTCGCCCATGAACATCTGCGCCGGGTGCGTGTTGAACCACAGGAACGCGAGGCCCGCGCCGCCCATCGCCGAGCAGAAGATCAGCAATTCGCCCGCGCCGGCGATGTGCGGGAACAGCAGGTACTTCGAATAGACCGAGCTGCCCATCACGTACGCGAACACGCCGAGCGACGCGCCCACCAGCACGACCGGCATGATGACGAGGCCGTCGAGGCCGTCGGTCAGATTCACGGCATTGCTCGCGCCGACGATCACGAGATACGTCAGCACGATGAAGCCCCACACGCCGAGCGGATAGCTGATCGACTTGAAGAACGGCAGCATCAGGTCGGCGCGCGCGGGCAAGCCCATCGACAGGCCGCTGCGCACCCACGCCATGAACAGGTCGAACACGCGCACGTTGCTCGCCTCGGACACGCTGAACGCGAGATAGACCGCCGCGAACAGACCGATCACCGACTGCCAGAAATACTTCTCGCGCGAAGACATGCCGCGCGGGTCCTTGTAGACGACCTTGCGGTAATCGTCGACCCAGCCGATCACGCCGAAGCCGAACGTGACGAGCATCACGATCCAGATGAAGCGGTTGGTCAGGTCGGCCCACAGCAGCGTGGCCACGGCGATGCCGAGCAGGATCAGCACGCCGCCCATCGTCGGCGTGCCGGATTTGACGAGGTGCGTTTGCGGACCGTCCTTGCGCACGGCCTGGCCGACCTTCATCGCGGTCAGCTTGCGAATTACCGCCGGGCCGCAGACGAGCCCGATCGACAGCGCGGTGATGGTCGCCATCACCGCGCGAAACGTCAGATAACTGAACACGCGCAAGAAGCTTGCGTCATTCTGCAGCCATTGCGCCAGCGCCAGTAGCATGCCGGGTTCCTTCTATTTCAATGTGCTGCGGGCGTCGTGCCCGCGGCGTTGGGTTGTGGACTCGTCACGGCGTCCACCACGCGCTCCATCTGCATGAAGCGCGAGCCTTTCACGAGAAGCGTTGCGGCCGCGCCGAAGCCGGCCTGCTGCAATTGCGCGACCAGCGCGCCGACATCGGCGAGGTGGTGCGCGCCCGCGCCGTATGCGGTGCAGGCGTCGCGCGAGGCGTCGCCCATTGCATACAGCGCGTCGATACCGCGCTCTTTCGCATACGCGCCGATTTCGCGATGAAACGCCGGGCCGTTGTCGCCGACTTCGCCCATGTCGCCCATCACGAGCACGCGCGGCGCGGCGCGCGACGCGAGCACGTCGATCGCGGCGCGCATCGAATCGGGATTCGCGTTGTAGGTGTCGTCGATCACGGTGGCGCCCGCGAGCGTGCCGAGCGCGGCCTGCTTCACTTGCAGACGCCCCTTCACCGCGCCGAACGATTCGAGACCGCGCCGGATCGCGTCGAGCGACACGCCCGCGGCGAGCGCCGCCGAAGTCGCCGCGAGCGCGTTGTGCGCGTTGTGATCGCCGAGCACCTGCAGCGTGACGTCGAGGTGGCCTTGCGGCGTGTCGATGCTCAGGCGCTGGCCGTCGAAGCGGCCCGTCACCGCGGCTTCGGTCGTGCGCTCCACGCTGTTCAGCGCGAAATCGACGATGCGGTTGCCGGTCGCGGCCACGCGCCAGATGCTCGCGTAGGCATCGTCGGCGGGGAACACGGCCGTGCCGTCGGGCGCCAGCGCGTGAATCACGCTCGCGTGTTCGAGCGCGACCGCTTCGACGGTCGCCATGAATTCCTGATGCTCGCGCTGCGCGTTGTTGACGACGGCAACCGTCGGCTCGGCGATCTTCGCGAGCAGTTCGGTTTCGCCCGGATGATTCATGCCGAGCTCGACCACCGCGAGCTGATGCGCGGCGTGCAGACGGAACAGCGTGAGCGGCAGACCGATGTCGTTGTTGAAATTGCCGGCGGTGGCAAGACGCGCATCCGCGCCGACCGCGGCCGCGAAAATCGACGCGATCATTTCCTTGACCGTGGTCTTGCCGTTGCTGCCCGTGACCGCGACGAGCGGCATGCCGAACTGGCGGCGCCAGCCGCGCGCGAGCGCGCCGAGCGCGGCGCGCGTCTCGGCGACGCGGATCGCGGGCACGCTCCAGTTCTCCGGCGTGCGCGTAACGAGCACGGCCGCGACGTTGCGCTCGGCGACTTGCGGCAGGAAGTCGTGCGCGTCGAAACGGTCGCCCTTGATCGCGACGAACAGGTCGCCGGGGCCGGCACTGCGGCTGTCGGTCGAGACGCGCTCGAAACGCACGCCGGCGTCGCCCGACACGGTGGCGCCCGGAATCAGCGCGGCGGCTTCGTGCAGCGAGAACATGCTCATTCGCCACCTCCGCGTGCGTGCGTCGCGCGCGCGGCAAGCGCGAGGCGGGCGTGGTCCTGATCGGAGAATGCGCGTTTCTTGCCCATGATTTCCTGGGTGGCTTCGTGTCCCTTGCCGGCCAGCACGACGACGTCGTCGCGCGCGGCGCCGCGGATCGCCTGCAGGATCGCGCTCGCGCGGTCTTCGATGCGGCGCGCCCGCGACGCGTCCCGCATGCCCGCGACGATCTGCTCGATGATCGACTGCGGATCTTCGCTGCGCGGGTTGTCGCTCGTAACGACAACGCTGTCGGCGAGCTTTTCGGCAATCGCGCCCATCAGCGGACGCTTGGTTGCATCGCGGTCGCCGCCGCAGCCGAACATGCAGACGAGTTCGCCGCCACGCGCGGCCGCGATCGGGCGCAGCGCGTCGAGCGTCTTTTCGAGCGCGTCGGGCGTATGCGCGTAATCGACCACGACGAGCGGCTCGTCGTTTTGCAGACGGCCGCCGAGGCGCTGCATGCGGCCGTTCACCGATTCGAGCTTCGCAAGTTCGGAGAGCGCCGCGTCGAACGGCACGTCCGCGGCGAGCAGCGTGCCGAGCACCGCAAGCAGATTGCTCACGTTAAACGCGCCGAGCGTTTGCACGTCGACTTCGGCGCTGCCCCAGTCCGAGGTAGTCAGATGAAACGCCGTGCCGGTGGTCGTGGCACGCACGTTCGAGGCGACGAGCCACGCGTCGGCTTGCGGCGCATCCTTCGCGTCGGCGCTGCCTTGCCCGACTTCGATGCCGTACGCGATGGTGCGCGCGTGGCCGCGCGTGCCCGCGAGCAAACGGCGGCCGGCGGCATCGTCGCGATTGATCACGGCTGCCTGCAGTTCGGGCCAGGCAAACAGGCGTGCCTTCGCCGCCTCGTAGGCGTCGAACGTACCGTGATAGTCGAGATGATCCTGCGTGAGATTCGTGAACACGGCGATGTCGAATGCGGTGCCGTTCACGCGCCCCTGATGCAGCGCATGCGACGACACTTCCATCGCGATCGCCTGCGCGCCCGCGTCGCGCAGTTGCGCGAGACTGCGTTGCAGTTGCGGCGCGTCGGGCGTCGTGAAGCCGGTGTGCACGAGCTGGCCGGGGAAACCGGTACCGAGCGTGCCGACGATCGCGCAGCGCGTGCCGAGCGCACTGAGCGCCGTGGCGATCCACTGGCTGCACGAAGTCTTGCCGTTCGTGCCCGTAATGCCGACCGCGAGCATCGCGTCGCTCGGCTCGCCGTACCAGGCGCTCGCGATCGAGCCGGCCAGTTCGTTCAGCGCCGGCACCGCGTGCGCGACCGACGCGTCGAGCGCGCCGGCGAAACCTTCGGGTTGCACGAGCACGGCCGTCGCGCCGCGCACGAGCGCGGCGTCGATGAACGGGCGGTTGTCCGCGCCGTCGACCGCGTAGGCGAAGAACGCGTCGCCGGCCGCGAGCGAGCGCGTGTCGGCATGCAATTGCGCGCCTGGCCGCACGTGCTCGTGCAGCCAGGCGAGGGCGTCGGCGATCTGCCGGTGCGCTGGATGTTGCTCGCGCAGCACGCTCATCGCTCGACTCCGGGACGATTTTTCGCGTTGGCGGAAATGGTCATCTTTTTCACGCCGGGACTCGTGGACAGCTTCTTCACCGTGGCTTGCGTCGCCGGCGCACCGGGCGCGGGCGGAGCCGAGTCGTCGGTCACGACCATCTGCTTGACGGGCATGTCGGGCGGCACGTTGAGCGCGCGCAGCGTGTCGCCGACGATGCCCGAGAACACCGGCCCCGACACCTGGCCGCCGAAGTGGCTGCCCGCGGTCGGTTCGTCGACCGACACGGCGACGACGATACGCGGATTCGGCATCGGCGCCATGCCGACGAACGACGCGCGGTATTTGGAGTGGTCGTAGCCGTGCGGACCGTGCTTGTACGCGGTACCGCTCTTGCCGCCGACGCGATAGCCGGGCACCGCCGCATCCGGCGACGTACCCTGCGCCGACACGACGGATTCGAGCATCGTGCGCACTTCGCGCGAGGTGGTCGGCGAGAAGATCTGCGGACCGGTGGCCGGCTGGTCACCCGGCGTGTGGAAAATCGTCACCGGCATGAGCTGGCCGTCGTGCGCGATCGCGGTGTATGCGCGGCCGAGCTGGAACAGCGACACCGACAGGCCGTAGCCGTACGACATGGTCGCCTGCTCGATGCGGCGCCAGCTTTTCCACGGACGCAGACGGCCCGCCGCCGCGCCGGGGAAGCCGACCTTCGGCGCCTGGCCGAGGCCGATGCTGGTGTACATGTTCCACATCTCTTCGGGCCGCAGCTGCATCGCGATCTTGGTCGCGCCGATGTTGCTCGACTTCTGGATCACGCCGCCGACCGTCAGCACGCCGAAGCCGGCGTCGTCGGTGATCGGCGCGCCATCGAGTACGAAGTGGCCGTTGCCCGTATCAACCAGTGTAGTCGGCGTCACGCGGTGCAGATCGAGCGCGAGCGAAATCGTGAACGGCTTCATGATCGAACCCGGCTCGAACGTGTCGGTCAGGATGCGGTTGCGCAACTGGTCGCCGGTCAGGTGCGAGCGGTCGTTCGGGTTGTAGGTCGGGTAATTGACGAGCGCAAGCACTTCGCCGGTGCGCACGTCGATCACCATCGCCGCGCCGGCCTTCGCCTTGAATTTCTCGACGGCCGCTTTCAGGTTCGTATACGCGATGTACTGGATCTTGCTGTCGATCGACAGGTCCACGTCCTGGCCGTTGTGCGGCACGACCTGCTCGTCCACGTCCTCGATCACGTGGCCCATGCGGTCCTTGATGACGCGGCGGCTGCCCGACATGCCGGCGAGCAGCTTCTGGTCGCCGAGTTCGACGCCTTCCTGGCCCTCGTCCTCGACGTTCGTGAAGCCGATCAGGTGGGCGGTGATCTCGCCTTCCGGATAGAAGCGCTTGTATTCCTCGCGCGAGTAGATGCCGGGGATGTCGAGCGCGGCGACTTTCGTGGCGACGTCGAGCGGCACCTGGCGCTTCACGTAGACGAAATTCTTGTCTTCCGACAGTTTCGTGCGCAGCTCCTTCGTCGTCATGCCGAGCAGACGCCCGAGCGAGTCGAGCTTGTCGGCGCCGAGATCGTCCGGCACCGCGTCGGGAATCGCCCAGATCGCGCGCACGGGCAGACTCGTGGCAAGCACGAGACCGTTGCGGTCGAGAATCTTGCCGCGCGTGGCCGGCAATTCGATGCGGCGTTGATAGCGGATTTCGCCCTGCTTCAGATAGAACGCGTTGCCCGGTCCCTGAATCCAGAACGCGCGCCCGGCGAGCGCGACGAACGCCATGAACAGCATGAACACGACGAGCTTCGAGCGCCACATCGGCAGGCGCACCGACAGGATCGGATTGGCGGAAAACGCAACGCTCTTGCGAGCCGACGATTTTTTCATCGCACGCCTCCGCGACGGGTTGCCGCCGGTGCCGAGGCCGGTGCCGAAGTGGGGATCGGCGCGTCGACGGCCTTCGCGGCGCCCGGGTCGAGCGTCAGGTACTGGGTGCGGCCCGTCGTGACCGACTGCATCTTCAGCGAGGCGGTGGCGATCTGCTCGATGCGCGAGGTTTTCGACAGCGCGCTCTGCTGATATTGAAGCTGCGAATAGTCCTGCTGCAGCTGGCGCTCCTGCGATTGGGCGCGCTGCAGCTGGATGAAAATCTGACGCTGCTGATTGGTCGCGTTGACGACCGACAAGGCACAGCCCATCACGATGATCAGCAGGAAAATGTTGAGACGGTTCATGGCGCGATCCGCTCCGCCACGCGCATCACGGCAGAACGGGCGCGCGGGTTGTCGGCGAGCTCGGCGTCGCCCGGGAATACGCGGCCGATGATCTTGAGCGGGGGGCTCGGCAGGTCGACCGCGCGGATCGGCAGGCGGCGGTCGACCGCCGGCGTGCTCGCGTGCGCCTGCATGAATCGCTTGACGATCCGATCCTCGAGCGAATGAAAGCTGATGACCACCAGCCGCCCCCCTTGCTCCAGCAACGACAGTGCTGCTTCTAGAACGACTTGCAACTCCGCAAGCTCTTGATTGACGTGAATCCGTATAGCCTGAAAGGTGCGGGTTGCCGGGTCCTTACCCTTCTCACGGGTTTTGACGACGTTAGCCACGATTTGGGCAAGCTCGCCCGTGCTGACGAGAGGCCCAAGACGGTCGGACTCTGCCCGGCGAGCAACAAGCGCCTTTGCAATCTGAAAAGCAAACCGTTCTTCCCCATAATCTCGTATCACCTCCGTCAATTCCTGCACCGTGGCCCGCGCGAGCCAGTCAGCCGCGGACTCGCCGCGCGTCGGGTCCATCCGCATGTCGAGCGGGCCGTCGGCGCGAAAGCTGAAGCCCCGCTCCGGATCGTCGATTTGCGGCGACGAAATGCCCAGATCCAGCAACACCCCCGACACCCGTCCTACGCCACGCTCCGCCATCGCGGAGCGCAGTGAAGCAAAACTCTCGTGCACGATGCCAAAGCGCGGATCGCCGATCTGCTGCGCCGTCGCAATGGCGAGCGGGTCCTTGTCGAACGCGATCAGCCGCCCCGCGTCGCCCAGGCGCTCCAGCACGAGGCGGCTATGCCCGCCGCGGCCGAACGTGCCGTCCACATACGTGCCGTCCGCGCGCGTCACCAGCGCGTCGACCGCTTCGTTCAGCAGCACCGTGCGATGCTGCAACTCGTTTCTCATCGCAGATGCCATATAAATAAGCTGCGATCAGAACGTGAAATCTTTCAACGCGTCGGGCATGCCCTCGGCGATCGCCGCCTGTTCCTTCGCGGCGTAAATCTGTGCGTCCCACAACTCGAAGTGACGGCCCATGCCGAGCAGGGTCACTTCCTTCTCCAGCGAGCCGGCCGTGCGCAACTCCGGCGACACGAGCACACGGCCTGCGCCGTCCATATCCACATCCATTGCATTGCCGAGAAAAATGCGCTTCCACCAGGCTGCGTTCATGGGCAGCTTGTCGACCTTGTCACGGAAGATTTCCCATTCGGGGCGCGGAAAGAGCAACAGGCAGCCGTCCGGGTGCTTGGTGATCGTCACCCGTCCCTCTGCCTGTGTTTGCAGCGCATCCCGATAACGAGAGGGAATCGACATCCGCCCCTTCGCATCGAGCGTCAGCGCCGACGCCCCTTGGAACACTTCGCTCTCCCCTCTTGCAGCGCTATTGCGCCGGCTTCCCGATTCGTAAAAATCTACCCGAAAGTGGTGTTGAGATCACACAAAAATACACTTTCTCACACTGTCTCCCACTTTAGAGGAACGCTAAACACGGGTCAAGGGAGCGGCCCGCTTTTCGAGCGAATTTTGTTTGCTAGAACAAGGACTTAGCGCGACTCCCTCACGTCAGATATAAAACGGAAAACCGTTATAAATGAATGAGCTAGTGAAACTTGTGAAGGTGATACGTGAAAAGTGCGGGGAAACAGCGCGGATTGAAAGAGATCGTTAAGACGGATCGGGAGGGATAAACAGGCCTTGCGGAGGGCTTACAGGAAGCGGCGGGCGCAACGCCGCCCCGGTTTCGGAAAACGGGTTTCAGCGGCGGTTCGGCTTGACAGTTTTATAGGTAATAGGCCGTGCGCGTCATGACCTTCGACATCGCGCGCATCAGCGCGCGCGCGGGAAACGGCAGTTCGACGCCGCCCGCATCCATCGCGGCCCGGCCGTGCTGCGCTTCGTCGATACGCATCTGCTCGACGATCGCGCGCGATTCGTGATCGGCTGCCGGCAGTTTCTCGAGATGGCTATCGAGATGCAACTCCACCTGACGCTCGGTTTCGGCCATGAAGCCGAGGCTTACGCGATCGCCCATGCGCCCGGCCGCGAGACCGACCGCCAACGCGCCCGCGTACCAAAGAGGATTCAGCAGACTCGGACGCGAGTCGAGCGCCTCGAGACGCTTCGCGGTCCACGCAAGATGGTCTTCTTCCTCGGCGGCGGCGTGCTCGAACATGGCGCGCAATACGGGCGAACGCGTGGTGAGTTTCTGCGCCTGATAAAGCGCCTGTGCGCAGACCTCGCCGACATGGTTCACGCGCATCAAACCGGCCGCGTGCGCGCGCTCCGCTGGCGAGAGTTCGGGCGCCTCGGCCATCGCCGCCGACTCGTGCGGAACCGGTAGCGGACGACCCATCCGCGACACGCCCGTCAGTGAGCGTAAACCCCGATCAAACTCGCCAATCAACTCGTCCAGCCACATAAAACGCTCCCCAATTCAAGCTGCGCCTCATCGCAGCGGAAGGTCCGCGCGACAAGGCTTTGCGACGCAAAACCGGCTGCGCGGAAAGCTCGAATCCGCATGAAATGGGCGACCCATTTCCGATTCTAGACCATGTTGCGTAAACGAAACAGGAGCCGTCCAGGCCCTCCGCTTTTTCTTTGTGGCATGTATGCCTTTTGTTACATTACGTGGCAACTTCTCGCGAAGTTGGACAAGCAAGGCCTTTGAGCCCTAGATAAATATTTCGCCTTGTACAAAAGATTCGTAATCCTTGGAGATCATTCGATGAAAAAGTCGCTTCTCGCTCTCGCAGCACTGGGCGCATTCGCAGGCGTCGCACATGCACAGAGCAGCGTGACCCTGTACGGTATCGTCGACGTTGGTATCAACATGAACACCAACTCGGGTGGCTACCACAAGTACGACATGTCCAGCGGCGTTCTGCAAGGCTCGCGTTTCGGCCTGCGCGGCACGGAAGACCTGGGCGGCGGTCTGAAGGCCCTGTTCGTGTTGGAAAACGGCTTTGACGTGACCAACGGCAAGCTCGGCCAAGGCGGCCTGATGTTCGGCCGTCAGGCATACGTCGGCCTGTCGAGCAACTTCGGCACGGTCACGCTGGGTCGTCAGTACGACTCCGTCGTCGACTACGTCGGTCCGTTCGAAGCGGGCGATCAGTGGGGCGGCTACATCGCTGCTCACCCGGGCGATATCGACAACTTCAACAACGCGTATCGCACCAACAACACGGTCAAGTTCACGAGCGCGAACTACGGCGGCCTGACGTTCGGCGGCACGTATAGCCTCGGCGGCCAAGCAGGCAACTTCTCCGGCAACCAGATCTGGTCGTTGGGCGCTGGCTACAACAACGGTCCGCTGCAATTGGGCGTCGGCTATTTGAACGCACGTACGCCGGCAGCTTCGGGCGGTATCTTCAACAACGGCGGCACGATCACGGCACCGAACGCGGCAGTGACCTCGCCGGTCTACGGCGCTTACACGTCGGCTAACACGTACCAGGTGATCGGTGCGGGTGGTGCATACACGTTCGGCGCGGCTACCATCGGCCTGACGTATTCGAACATCCGTTTCGCCAACCTCGGCACGACGTTCGCGCAACCGAGCGTCCGCGGTCAGTCGGCTACGTTCAACAACGGCGAAGTCAACTTCAAGTATCAGCTGACCCCGGCATTGCTGGTCGGCGCTGCATACGACTACACGCGTGGCGCGAGCATCGCAGGTGCGTCGACGGCTCAGTACCACCAAGGCGCTGTGGGCGTGGACTACTTCCTGTCCAAGCGTACGGACGTGTACGTGATCGGCGTGTACCAGCATGCTCTGGGCGATGTGCTGAACGCAGCCGGCAATGGCGTGGTCGCTGCAACGGCTGGCATCAACGGCCTGACCGGCTCGACGAGCGCCAACCAGTTCACGGCTCGCGTCGGTATCCGTCACAAGTTCTAATAAGTCGTAAAAACGCAGTTTGTCTCAAAGGCGCCTTCGGGCGCCTTTTTTTGTGCTCGCCGTTTGTGGCTAGCCGGGGGACTGGTGGATTCGCGGTGCCGGGTGTTTGCCGTGCGCGGTTCTCTCGGGCGGCAATCTCGACAAAGAAAAACCCGGCGGGCTTTCGTCCGCCGGGTTTTTCTTCCGGGTTTTCCTGTTTGCTATCTGACTCGCCGGTTAGCGTGCCGGCCTGGCACGCTCCGATGCGCTCACGCCCTTCCGTCGCGCAGCTCGCGGCGCAGAATCTTGCCGACGTTGCTCTTCGGCAGTTCCGTGCGGAATTCGACGACCTTTGGCCGTTTATAGCCGGTCAGTTGCGTCTTGCAGTACGCGAAGATGTCCTCGTCGGTCAGCGCCGGGTCCTTCTTCACGACGAACAGCTTCACCGCCTCGCCCGAATGCGGGTCCGGCACGCCGACCGCAGCGACTTCGAACACGCCCGGCAGCTTCGCCACGACGTCCTCGATCTCGTTCGGATACACGTTGAAGCCCGACACGAGAATCATGTCCTTCTTGCGGTCGACGATCTTCACGAAGCCATCCGCGTTCATCATGCCGACATCGCCCGATTTGAAGAAGCCGTCCGGGGTCATGACCTTCGCGGTTTCGTCCGGACGGTTCCAGTAGCCCGCCATCACCTGCGGTCCACGGATGCAGATTTCGCCGGCCTGGCCGAGCGGCACTTCGTTGCCGTCGTCATCGCGGATCGAGATTTCGGTGGACGGCAGCGGCAAACCGATCGTGCCGCTGTATTCGGTCACCGTGACCGGGTTGCAGGTCGCACACGGCGACGTTTCCGACAACCCGTACCCTTCGACGATCGGCGTGCGCGTTGCCTCGAACCAGCGCTTCGCGACCGCCTCCTGCACGGCCATGCCGCCGGCGTTCGCGGTGAGCAACTTCGAGAAGTCGAGCTTGTGGAAATCGGGGCTGTTCAATAACGCGTTGTAGAGCGTGTTGACGGCAGGGATCGTCGTGATCGCATAGCCTTCCAGCGATTTGATCGTGCCGGGAATATCGCGCGGATTCGGAATCAGCACGCCGAGACCGCCGGTGCGGATCGTCAGCAAGCCGCACACGGTCAGCGCAAACACGTGATAAAGCGGCAGCGCGACGACCGTGATGAACTGATCGATATCGGTACGATTCGCGCGCACCGGATTGAGCCACACTTCCGATTGCAGCACGTTCGCGATCAGATTCCGGTTCAGCAGCGTCGCGCCCTTGGCCACGCCGGTCGTGCCGCCCGTGTATTGCAGGAACGCCACGTCGTCCGGTCCCTGCTGGACGGGTTTGAAACCGAGACCCGCGCCCTGCGCGATCGCGGCGTTGAACTTGATGTAGCCCGGCAGGCTCCACGCCGGCACCATCTTCCTGACCTTGCGCACGACGAAGTTCACGAGCGGGCCCTTGATGCCCATCAGGTCGCCCATCGTCGCAACGACGATATGCTTGACCGCCGTATTGCGCACGATCGCCTGCAGCGTTGCCGCGAAATTCTCGAGCAGGATAATCGCTTCGGCGCCGCTGTCCTTCAACTGATGCTCGAGTTCGCGCGGCGTGTAGAGCGGGTTCACGTTCACGACGACGTAGCCCGCGCGCAAGATGCCGGCGATCGCCGCCGGATATTGCAGCACGTTCGGCATCATGATCGCGACTCGCGCGCCGCGCGCGAGTCCCTTCGACTGAAGCCATGCGGCGAGCTTGCGTGAGAGTTCGTCGAGTTCGCCGTACCTGATTTCCTTGCCCATGCAGACGAACGCCGGCTTGGCCCGGTGTTCGCGAAACGCATCCTCGAGCAGTTCGGCTACCGACGAATAAAGGGAAGGGTTGATTTCTGCGGGAACGCCGGGCGGATAAGATTTCAGCCAGATTTTCTCCATGCAGCGTCTCCTGAATTATTTTCGAATGGTCGTGCTAAAAATCGCATCGTAGCATGGACACATTATTGCTATCGACGAAAGCGATGAGGTTAGACTGCTGACTCGAACCCGTGGGAGCTCGGATGCCGAGTGGCCGTGCAGCCGGCCTTCCGAGGGCATTTCAGGCTCGCTCGACTTCGACGAGACAGTCATAAAACGTGGCGGAACCGCCGAGATCGGTGAGTGCCTGGCTCGTCAGCTGATTGGCGTTGCGACCGTCCGGCGCGAGCTTTTTCCACCAGATCGACAATCCGACCACGAGCCCTTCGCGCGCCCTGTCGGTCACGCGGGCGCGCGCCTGCATCGAACCGCGGTCGTTGAAAATACGCACCTGCTCGCCGTCGGCGATGTTTCGCGCGTGAGCGTCGGCTGGATGGATGTCGAGATGCGGCTCACCTTCCGTCGCACGCAAACTCTCGATATTCACGAAGGTGCTGTTCAGGAAGTTGCGCGAGGGCGGCGAAATCATCGCGAGCGGATAACGGGAGGCGAGTTCGGGCGCGCCGTCGGCAGATTCGTGGGGCGGCAGATAGTCGGGCAGCGGATCGAGCCCCTGCTGCGCGAGACGTTCACTATAGAACTCGCACTTGCCGGATGGCGTGTGGAAACCGCCGTCGGCAAAAGGTGCATCGGGCAGGTTGAGTTTGGCCCAGCCGTTCTGTTTCAGCGTCGCCCAGTCGATGCCTTCGAGCGTTTTGTCCTGCCAGCGGAACGCGGCCTGCGCGATCGCTTCATCGCTCTCGAATAGCGCGGTGTCGTCGAGTCCCATGCGGCGCGCGATGCCGCGAAAGATTTCGGTGTTCGGGCGGGCTTCGCCGATTGGGGCGATCGCAGGCAGGTTAGCCATCACGTGCGTGTGGCCGTACGACTTGTGCACGTCGAGGTGTTCGAGCTGCGTGGTGGCGGGCAGGAGCAGGTCGGCGTAGTCGGCGGTATCGGTCTGGAAATGCTCGAGCACGATAGTGAACAGATCCTCGCGCGCAAAACCGGCTGCAACACGCTCGGAGTCCGGCGCGACCGCCACGGGATTCGAGTTGTAGACGACAAGCGCCTCGATTTTCGGACCGAACGCGGCGTCGCCGGGATGCAGCAACGCGTCGCCAATCGCATTCATATTGACGACGCGGCTCGGCTTGGCCGGCCAGCCGGGCATCAGGTCCGGACGCTGCAGAGCATGCGAATCGACCGGCGCCCAGCCGCTCGATGACAGCAGCGCGCCACCCGAACGTTCGCGCCAAGCCCCCGTCAACGTCGGCAGACACGCGATGGCGCGTACCGCATTGCCACCGCCGCGCACGCGTTGCAGACCGTAATTCAGGCGAATCGCGGCCTTCTTCGTGCTGCCGTAAAGCCGCGCAAGTTCTACGATTGTCCGCTCTTCGATACCGCAAATCTCGCTAACTCGCGACGGCGGATAGCCAAGCGCGCGCTCCTTCAACCCGGCGAAACCCAGCGTATGCGCGGCGATGTACGCATGGTCGAGCCTGTCTTCTTCGATGAGCACATGCATCATGCCGAGCGCCAAAGCGGCATCGGTGCCGGGCTTCAATGCAATGTGCTGGTGGCATTTCTCGGCGGTGAGCGAGCGATACGGATCAATTGCGATCAGCCGCGCGCCGCGACGCTTGGCTTCCTGCGCGCGCGTCCAGAAATGCAAATTCGACGCGATCGGATTGGCGCCCCAGATCAGAACGACTTCGCTCTCGGCAAAAAACTCGATGTGCATGCCGATGCTCGCACCGTACGTGTATTTCAGCCCCGCGGCGCCGGCCGCGGCGCAAATCGTGCGGTCAAGCTGGGACGCGCCGAGCTTGTGAAAAAGCCGCAGCGAAATGCTCTCGCTCTGCACGAGCCCCATCGTGCCGGCGTAGCTGTACGGCAGAATCGCTTCCGGTGCGCGGCGCGCGATCTCCGCCAGACGAGTCGCGGCCAGTTCCAGAGCGGCGTCCCAACTGATCGGCTCAAAGCGCCCTTCGCCCTTGCGACCGATGCGTTTCATCGGCGTGGTTAGCCGGTTCGGATGGTACACACGCTCAGCATAGCGGCTAACCTTGGTACACAACACGCCTTGTGTCGGCGGATGCTCCGGGTCGCCCGCGACCTTGATCGCCCGCCCATTCTCGACGGTCACACGCATCGCACAGGTGTCTGGGCAATCGTGCGGACACACGGCACGTGCGAATTCGGTCGGGGCATTCATCGAAATGTTTCCAGGCAGACGGTGAGCACGAGCAATGTGGAATTTTATTACGCCATCAGGCCGCCGACCTGGGTGGTGCCGCCAAAAATACCTTCGGCGTAGAATCGATTATCTCCGTGCCCGGGCCAAGCGGCCTCGAGCGATCCCACGCAAGCCCAGCACACCATCACGCCATCATGAAACTGATCCCCGAAATCCAGGCCGCTCGCGGCGAAATCCAGACTCTCCGACGAACCATCCACGCCCACCCGGAACTGCGCTACGAGGAGGCAATGACGGCCGATCTCGTCGCCCGGACGCTCGAGTCATGGGGCATCGAAACTCATCGTGGATTGGGTAAAACAGGTGTGGTCGGCGTATTGAAACGTGGCAACGGCACGCGCGCGATTGGCTTGCGTGCCGACATGGATGCGCTACCGATTCAGGAACTCAACAGCTTCGAGCACCGCTCGAAAAACGACGGCAAGATGCACGCGTGCGGTCATGATGGACATACCGCGATGCTGCTCGGTGCAGCGCAATATCTGGCGAGGCACGGTGATTTCGACGGCACGATCGTGTTCATTTTCCAACCGGCCGAAGAAGGCGGCGCTGGTGCGCGAGCAATGATCGACGATGGCCTGTTCGTGAAATTCCCAGTGGATGCGGTGTTCGGCATCCACAACTGGCCGGGCATACCGGCGGGTCACTTCGGGGTGACGGAAGGTCCGATCATGGCGTCGAGCAACGAATTCCGCATCGAAATCAAGGGCGTGGGCGCGCATGCCGCGCTGCCGCACAATGGGCACGATCCGGTTTTTACGGCGGTGCAGATCGCGAATGGACTGCAAAGTATCATCACGCGCAACAAGAAGCCGCTAGATACGGCGGTGCTGTCGATTACCCAGATTCATGCCGGCGATGCGGTCAACGTTGTCCCGAACGATGCGTGGATCGCGGGAACGGTGCGGACTTTCACAACGGAGACGCTCGATCTGATCGAAACGCGCATGCGCAAGATCGCGGAGAGTACCGCTGAAGCATACGATTGCTCAGTCCAGGTCCGCTTCCATCGAAACTACCCGCCGACGGTCAACAGTGGCGAGGAAGCGCGTTTTGCGGCGACGGTGATGAAGGAGATTGTCGGTACGAAAAATGTCGACGATGCCGTCGAGCCGACAATGGGCGCTGAGGATTTTTCCTTCATGTTGCTGGCGAAACCGGGTTGCTACGCCTTTCTGGGCAACGGAGAAGGCGGGCATCGGGAAGCTGGACACGGCGCGGGCCCTTGCATGCTGCATAACGCAAGCTATGACTTCAACGATGAATTACTGCCGGTCGGGTCGACTTATTGGGTTCGGCTGGCGCAGAAGTTTCTCGCGCAGAGGAAGTGAGGCGTAGTGGGTGAGTGTTGCCGTGCCTTGCTGTAGATCAGCGAATAGAGTGGCCCGGTTTTTGACAGTTCTGCCCGACGCTCCCGTGCGGCCAGCGAATCCATGCTGGCATTAGAGAGGAATCGGGCCGTAAACGGCCGGACCCCGGCACTCAGAGTGAGAAGCCGGGGTCCGTGTTACAGCATGAGGAGCCTGACGATTACCTACTTTCACACGGGCAATCCGCACTATCATCGGCGTGGAGTCGTTTCAC
>NZ_JAAGPS010000326.1:0-262 GCF_017105025.1 Paraburkholderia sp. Ac-20336
TCCATCTGCTGCGAGACCGAGCCTTCCGCATCGCGGCGGCCCAGCACCTGGATCAGGTGGTAGCCGTATTCGCTGCGCACCGGCTCGCTGATCTGGCCGTCCTGCAGCGAGTTCATCGCGCGCTCGAATTCCGGCACCGTCTCGCCCGGGCTGATCCAGCCGAGGTCGCCGCCCTGCGAGGCGGAACCGTCCTGCGAGTAGGTGCGCGCGAACTTCGCGAAATCGCCGCCCGCGACGATCTGGTTACGGATGTCGAGCAGCT